>NZ_JAQGFU010000393.1:0-1622 GCF_030078455.1 Klebsiella sp. Ech2A
GTGCTCAACCGCGCCGCGCCGGGCTTCGTCGGCAACCGCCTGCAGTTTGCCCTGCTGCGCGAGGCGCTGCACATCGTGCAAAGCGGGATCGCCTCGCCGGAGGTGGTGGACCGGGTGATGCGCTCATCGCTCGGCCGCCGCTACGCGATGGTTGGCCCGCTTGAGGCTGCGGATATGACCGGGCTGGCAACGGTCAAGGATATTTGTCAGCACCTGCTGCCGGAGCTCGCCAGCGGGTCGCAGATGATGGAGCTGGTGGCGGAAAAGGTCGCCAGGGGCGAGACCGGCGCCCGCAGCGGGCAAGGGTTTTACCGCTGGGATGAGGCGCGCAACGCCCGTATTCAGTCGCGCCGGGAGCACCTGCTGCGCCACGCCCTGAAACCGTAACTTCTCGTACTGTACCCAACAATAACAATGAGAGTGAGGAGTCGTGATGAGTGTTTTGATTGCCCTGGCCGCGCTGGCGCTACTGATGCTGGCCGCCTACCGAGGATATAGCGTTATCCTCTTCGCCCCGATCGCCGCCCTTGGTGCGGTACTGCTCACCGACCCGAGCGCCGTCGGCCCGACCTTTACCGGGCTGTTTATGGAAAAAATGGTCGGCTTTGTGAAGCTTTATTTCCCGGTGTTTCTGCTGGGGGCGGTGTTCGGCAAGCTGATTGAGCTTTCGGGCTTCTCGCGCTCGATAGTCGCCGCGGCGATCCGGCTGCTCGGCCGCCGTCACGCCATTCCGGTCATCGTGCTGGTCTGCGCGCTGCTGACCTACGGCGGCGTGTCGCTGTTTGTGGTGGCCTTTGCGGTCTATCCCTTTGCCGCAGAGCTGTTCCGCCAGAGCGGGATCCCCAAGCGGCTGATCCCGGCCACCGTCGCGCTGGGCGCCTTCTCCTTCACCATGGACGCCCTGCCCGGCACGCCGCAGATTCAAAACATTATTCCGACCAGCTTTTTCGGCACCAACGCCTGGGCCGCGCCGTGGCTCGGGCTGATTGGATCGCTGTTTATTATTACCTTTGGCCTGCTGTGGCTGGAGCGCCAGCGCCGCAGGGCGCAGGCGCGCGGCGAAGGCTACGGGACGGATCTGCAAAATGAGCCGGAAACGCCTGACAATATTAATCTTCCCCATCCGCTGATTGCGATTGCGCCGCTGCTGCTGGTGGGCGTGCTGAACCTGCTGTTTACCCGCTGGATCCCGCAGTGGTACGGCCCGACCCACGAGCTGAGCCTGCCGGGCCTGGCGAAGCCTATCATCACCGAGACCGGAAAAATCACCGCCATCTGGGCGGTGGAAGCCGCCCTGCTTTCCGGCATTTTAGTGGTGCTGCTGTTCGGCTTTCGCAACATTCGCGGCCGCCTCGCCGAAGGCAGCCGGACGGCGGTGAGCGGGGCCATTCTTGCGGCCATGAATACCGCTTCGGAATATGGCTTCGGCGCGGTCATTGCCGCCCTGCCGGGGTTTCTGGTGCTGTCAAAAGCGCTGACCGCGATCCCCAATCCACTGCTGAATGAAGCGATCAGCGTCACGGTGCTGGCCGGGATCACCGGTTCGGCTTCCGGGGGGATGAGCATCGCGCTGGCGGCGATGTCGGATACCTTTATCGCCGCCGCGCACGCCGCCAACATTC
>NZ_JAQGFU010000394.1:0-1618 GCF_030078455.1 Klebsiella sp. Ech2A
GTTTAAATGCTGCTGCATCCGCTCGTCGATAACGTTATCTTCCCGCCAGCGGCTCACGGCCGCGCGAATAATCTTTTCCTGTCTGCGCGTCACTTTCATTGATAGTCATATCCCTACGGCAATATCGCATAAGTATGACACGGAAAGCGCGCCGCGGCCTGCCGGCACCGAGCGGCGGCAGGCGAAGCCCTCTCAGCCCTGATTGTCCAGCCACGCCAGCGCCCGCTCTCCGGCCTCATCCGTCGGCAGATAGACCAGCAGCCGCGAGCCGTTGCGCGGCGCCGAGTACCAGTACATCTGCTGCAGGCTAAAGCGCCCCAGCTGCGGATGGTTGAAGTTCTTCACCTGATTCTCCACGCCGCGGACCTCGTAGCGCTGGTGCCAGAGCGCCTCAAACTCCGCCGAGGCGGCGAAAAATCGCGCCAGCTTATTTTCCCACAGCGGATCGCCCCGATGCTCGGCCATCGCCGCGCGGAAATAGGAGACGAAGGTCGCCAGCACGTCGCGGTTTTCAATCCGGCTGCGCCAGGTTTCGTTGGTCAGATAGAGGTAGATGCAGTTGCGGTCCTCTTCCGGGAGGCTCGCAAAATCGAGGCCCATCAGGCGGCAGAAGCTCTCGTTCCACGCCACGATATCGAAGTTCGGCTTCTGGATACTGGCCGGCTGCGGCATCAGGCTGTCGAGCATCCGCCGGGTGCCGGGGCTTATCCCTTCGCATACCGTCACCTGCGCGGCTTCCGGCGGCGTCACTCCCGCCAGCACGAACAGGTGCCGGGTCTCCAGCGGGCTGCACTGCAGCGCATTTGCCACCGCAACCAGCACCGATTCCGAGGGGTTAACGTCCCGCCCCTGCTCCAGCCAGGTGTACCAGGTGACGCCAACGTCGGCGAGCATCGCCACCTCTTCGCGGCGCAGACCGGGCGTACGCCGCCGCCCGACGCGCGGCAGGCCGAGACGCTGCGGATCGAGGCTCTCGCGGCGGGCGCGCAGAAAGGCGCCCAGCTGCTTACGGCTGTCGTCGGGCGCGACCGGCAGCGGCGCGCGTTGCGGCATTACGGTCATATGACCTCCAGCATGGTAGTGCCAATACCAGTATAAGCAGGAACTGGTACCCGTTTAATTTATCGTTGATGCTACGACCATCCGCTGAATGACGCAATGGAGAGATCCAATGAATTCGTCTGCTGTTTCACCCGGCCGCGCCGGTTTATTCCTGCTGTTAACCGGTCAGATGCTGCCGCTGATCGACACCTCCATCACCAACGTCGCGCTGGATTCCATCACCCGCTCGCTGGACGCCAGCGCCACCCAGCTGGAGCTGATCGTCGCGCTCTACGGCGTCGCCTTTGCGGTGTGCCTGGCGATGGGCAGCAAGCTCGGCGATAACTACGGCCGCCGGCGCCTGTTTATGTGGGGCGTGACGCTGTTCGGCGTCGCCTCTCTGCTCTGCGGGATGGCCAGCTCCATCGGCGAGCTGCTGGCGGCGCGTACCCTGCAGGGCGCCGGGGCGGCGCTGATCGTCCCGCAGATCCTCGCTACCCTCCACGTCACCCTGAAGGGCAGCGCCCACGCGCGCGCCATCAGCCTCTACGGCGGCATCGGCGGGATCGCGTTTATC
>NZ_JAQGFU010000395.1:0-1574 GCF_030078455.1 Klebsiella sp. Ech2A
GCGCCTCGGCAATCGCCAGGTTAGTGGTGCCGGTATCGATAAAAATGCAGCCGCCGGTCTTCACCAGCCTTGCGCATTGTTGCGCGATTCTGAGCTTTGTTGCCGTGTTTTTATCTTTGCGTTCGCTATAGTCACCGGCCTCCGGCAGGTTCATCACCGCCCCGCCGTAGACCTTTTTGCAAAACCCACCTTTGCTAAGCTCATGTAAATCACGACGAATTGTGTGTTCAGAGACGTTTAGCCTGGTCGCCAGTTCGGCGCAAACCACCCTGCCGTTCTCCTGCAGGATCTGGCAAATGAGCGCTTGTCGCTGCTGAGGGAATGCTGCATAATCGAGCACGTAACATCCTTTTAATTAAGTAATCGAGCATTAGTGAGCATGATCATGCATCTGCTCTCCCTCTGTCAACACGCATCAGGAGATATTGACCATGAAAGTAGCCCATATCGCGCTTTGGACCCGTCAGCTTGAGCAGCAGGCCCGCTTTTGGGTCGACTTCTTTGCCGGCGAGATTAACGATAAGTACTACAGCCAGACGAATCACGGCTTTGCCTCCTACTTTGTGAAGATCGGCGACAATATTGCCATCGAGCTGATGACCAAGCCGGGGCTCAGCGAAGGGACGCCGGATAATAACCACACCGGCTGGGTGCACCTGGCCATTGCGGTAGGCGGAGCAGCAAAAGTTGATTTACTGGCGCAGCGCGCCGACGCGCAGGGTATTTTAGTCTCGCCGCCGCGTACCACCGGCGACGGCTACTATGAGGCGGTGATCAAAGACCCCGATGGCAATCTGATTGAAATCGTCGCATAGTCGTCTCTGACATCCGAACCAACCAGGAGCGCGCCGTGCCCGCCTACCACGTTATCGACAGAGAAACCTGGCATCGCCGAGAGCATTTCGAATTTTATCGTACCTTTGCCAACCCCAGCTTTAACCTCTGCGTACCGCTTGAAGCGCAAGGGCTGTACGAATGCGCCAAAGACCGGCAGGTCTCCTTTTTCCAGCTGGCGCTCTACGCCCTGCTGCGGGCGGCCAACGCCGTCCCTGAGCTCAAACAGCGGATGCTGGGCGACGAGATTATTGAATACGATGAGATAGCAGTGATGACGCCGGTGATGACCGCTCAGGAGGGATTTCGCCAGGTGTGGTGCGACGGCGCCGCCGATTTTGCCGCCTTCAGCCTGGCGGCAACGCCGAACATTGAGGCGGCAAAAACCACCGATCCGGCGCCGCTTATCGTCAACGGGGAGCACTTCTTCTGCGCCAGCTGCCTGCCGTGGCTGCATTTCAGCGCCATCACCCATGCCGAATATTACGTCGGCGCCGCGGTGCCCGCCCTCACCTGGGGCAAACTGAAAAACGGCGTAATACCGGTCGCGGGTAAGTTCAACCACGCCTTCGTTGACGGCCTGCACGCCAGCCGCTTCTTCGCCGCAATAGAGGCGGGGTTTGCCGATCCGGACGCGCTATGGCGGCCGCTGCCCTGAAACGCTATCCCGCCCGCTGACCACCCTCAGCGGCTTCGGCGCGGGGCTAGAGCCCGATCGGCTGGTAGCCCTGCCATTCAGG
>NZ_JAQGFU010000396.1:0-1566 GCF_030078455.1 Klebsiella sp. Ech2A
GCTGCAGGCGGCGCTCGAGGGGGCGATAGCCCGCGGCGAATACCAGCAGGTGCTGGCGCGCTGGGGGGAGCAGGGGGAGGCGGTAACGCAGTCGGTGGTCAATCCGCCCGGGATTACCTACTAAAAAAAGCCGCTGCTTCGCAGGAGTGTGTTGCGAAACAGCGGGGGCGAACTCTCGCCAGGTTTGAGAATCAGGCCGCGCGAGGTGTCAGGTTGATACGATCCAGCGGCCCGACAATAAATAGATAGGAGAGCAGGCCGAGCACGCCCATCGAGCCGACGTAGAGAATGGCGTAATCAAACGAGTGGGTATTGGCAATAATGACCCCAATAACCAGCGGCGTGATGATGCTCGCGAGGTTGCCGCACATATTGAAGACCCCGCCGGCGATACCCAGCATCTCCTTGGGGGACGTATCGCTGAGGATACACCAGCCGAGATTGCCAAAGCCTTTGGCAAAGAAGGCCAGGCTCATGGCGGCGATAACCACGACCTCAGAAGCGGTATAGTTAGCGACGACGATGACGCAGGAAAGCAGCATGCCGCAGATGACCGGTATCTTGCGGGCAGTGGTCAGACTGTGGCCGCGTTTAAGCAGCCAGTCGGAAAACAGCCCGCCGAGCAGGCCGCCGATAAACCCGGCAATGGCCGGAATACTGGCGACAAAACCGACCTTCAGAATCGACATTCCCTTGGCCTGGTAAAGGTAGGTCGGGAACCAGGTCAGGAAGAACCAGGTAATGGAGGTGACGCAGAACTGGCCGATATAGACGCCGATCATCATGCGGTTTACGCAGACGCTTTTGATCTGCGCGAGGGTTAACTTGTGCTGCGTTTGTTTGCAACCTAGCTCCGGCTCGCCGCCGCCTTCGCGAATATATTCAAGCTCCTGCTGGTTTATTTCCGGGTGGTGTAGCGGGTCCTTCACCTTAACCAGCCAGAATATCCCCAGGACCACCCCGATGGCGCCAATATAATAGAAGACATAGTGCCAGCTTAAATTATGCAGAATGATCGTCATGAGCGGTGTGATAATACCCAGCGAAATATACTGCGCAGCCTGATATACCGAGGTGACAAACCCGCGCTCTTTATTCGGGAACCACTGCACGCTGAGGCGGCTGTTGGCGGGGAAGGCCGGGGCTTCTATCGCGCCCATCATCAGGCGCAGAATAACCAGCACCACCAGCGGGCTGGCAAACAGAAAGATCGTCCCCTGGAACATGGTCACCACCGACCAGCCGATCAGCGCGCAGCCGTACACCAGCCGCGAGCCGTATTTATCCAGCAGCCAGCCGCCGGGGATTTGCATTATCACGTAAGAAATACCGAACACGGAAAAAGCCAGACCCATGGCCTCCGGATCGAATCCGAGCTCTTTACTCATAATCGGCGCGACGACCGACAACGTGGCGCGGTCGGCATAATTAAATACGGTAGCCAAAAAAAGAAATAATAAAATACCGTAACGCACGTTGCTGCGTTTTAATTGTGTATTCACTTTGCAACTCCGTTTCAGGGTTGGTGATGTGGGTACAGCAAGTCAGGGGCGGGAGGGGGAATAA
>NZ_JAQGFU010000397.1:0-1559 GCF_030078455.1 Klebsiella sp. Ech2A
CGGCAGATCGCTCCGCCCGCCCCGCTGCGCCGCAGGCGCGGTATTCGCCTCGCCGTGGCGGCATTTTTGGTCACGCTGGCGGGGCTAACCGCCTGCCTGCTGGAGGGCCGCGCCGGAAGCGCCACCGTGGTGACCCGCTTTGGCGATCCGGTACGCGTCCTGCTCGCGCCGGGTCTGGCGTGGCGGCTGCCGGCGCCGTTTGAAACGCCGCTCGACGTCGATCTGCGCATTCGCTCCACCTCCAGCGGCCTGCAGGATGTGGGCACCCGCGACGGCCTGCGGGTGCTGGTGCAGGCCTGGGTTATCTGGAAGGTCAAACCCGATAACGATAACGTGCTGCGCTTTATCCGCGCCGTGCAGAACCAGCCGGATGAGGCCGCCCGCCAAATCCGCACCTTTGTCGGCTCCGCGCTGGAGACTACCGCCAGCAGCTACGCGCTGTCGGACATCGTTAACGTCGATGCTAAAAAGGTCAAAATAGCCCAGTTGGAGAGCCAGCTGCAGTCGCAGCTGCAGGCCCAGCTGCTGAAAAGCTACGGCATTGAGCTGATCCAGACCGGGATCGAGCGCCTGACCCTGCCGGCCGTCACGCTGAACGCCACGGTAGACCGCATGCGCGCCGAGCGCGAAACCATCGCCACCGAACGCACCGCCGAAGGCAAACGTCAGGCGGCGGAAATCCACTCCCGGGCGGATCGCGATGCGCGCATTCTGCAGGCCGACGCCGCGGTGAAAGCGGCGGCCATCAGCGCCGACGCCCAGCGCGACGCGGCCAGCATCTACGGCAAGGCACGGGCCAGCGACCCGCAGCTGTACGACCTGCTGCGTTCGCTGGATACGCTGAGCACGATCGTTAACGCCAGCACCCGCCTGGTGCTGCGCACCGACGCGGAGCCGTTCCGCACCCTGGTGCAGGGCCCCGCGCCGTTGACCGGGACGCCGCAGCCATGACCTCAGCATCGCCGGGCTCAACGCCCTGGGGACAGTCGTACCGCATCGCCTTCTTTACGCTGTACGGCGC
The DNA here is from genome assembly GCF_030078455.1 of Klebsiella sp. Ech2A. NCBI lineage: Bacteria > Pseudomonadati > Pseudomonadota > Gammaproteobacteria > Enterobacterales > Enterobacteriaceae > Klebsiella > Klebsiella sp. Ech2A. Next base: position 1,022 of record NZ_JAQGFU010000397.1, read on the forward strand.
GGCGATCCTTGCCGCCGGCGCGTGGCTGTTCTCCTGTATCCATCCGGTGGCTCCCGACAGCCGGGCGGTGGTCTTTCAGTTTGGCAGGCCGATCCGCGTGGCGAACGCGGGGCTGCTGTTTGCCTGGCCGCATCCCGTCAACAGCATTGAGCTGGTGCCGGCCGCCGAACGCATTCTCGAACGAGACGTGGCGGTGCTACGCCGCGATCAGCAGCTGGAGCAGATCAACAACTGGGAGCGCGACGGCGATGCCGGCGCCGGTGCGGGCTATCTGTTAACCGGCGATGAAGGCGTGGTGCAGTTGGACGTCCGCGTGTTCTGGCGGGTCAGCGACCCTGTCCGCTTCGCGCTACAGCGTGCGCATATCGCGCCGCTGATCGATCGCCTGACCGAACGCGCCGCCGCGGTCGTCTGCATGGAGCGCGGCCTGGATGCGATTCTGGTTGCCAGACCGGAGAGCCAGCAGAACGACCGCCACTCGGCGGAGGAGCGCATTCGCCTGCGCAGCGACTTCAGGCGCAGCATGGCGCAAAGCCTG
>NZ_JAQGFU010000398.1:0-1556 GCF_030078455.1 Klebsiella sp. Ech2A
TCTGCGTACCCGCTACGTTGACGAGCAGGCGACGTCGCTGGATGACGCCCTGGCCCGCATCAAGAAATATACCGCCGAAGGCCGCGCCGTCTCTATCGCGCTGTGCGGCAACGCCGCCGACATCGTGCCGGAAATGGTGAAACGCGGCGTGCGCCCGGATATGGTTACCGACCAGACCAGCGCCCACGACCCGCTGCACGGCTATCTGCCGAAAGGCTGGAGCTGGGAAGAGTATCAGGAAAAAGCGGTCTCCGACCCGCAGGGCACCATTCAGGCCGCCAAACGCTCGATGGCCGACCACGTTCAGGCCATGCTGGCCTTCCATGAGATGGGCATTCCGACCTTCGATTACGGCAACAACATTCGCCAGATGGCCCAGGAAATGGGCGTCGACAAGGCCTTCGATTTCCCGGGCTTCGTGCCCGCCTATATTCGCCCGCTGTTCTGCCGCGGTATCGGCCCGTTCCGCTGGGTGGCGCTCTCCGGCGATCCGCAGGATATTTATAAGACCGATGCCAAAGTGAAAGAGATTGTCAAAGACGACAAGCATCTGCACCACTGGCTGGATATGGCGCGCGAGCGCATCAGCTTCCAGGGCCTGCCGGCGCGTATCTGCTGGGTTGGCCTCGAGTGGCGCCAGAAGCTGGGCCTGGCCTTTAACGAAATGGTCCGCAGCGGCGAAGTCTCCGCGCCGATCGTTATCGGTCGCGACCACCTGGATTCCGGATCGGTCGCCAGCCCGAACCGTGAAACCGAATCGATGCGCGATGGCTCCGACGCGGTGTCCGACTGGCCGCTGCTTAACGCCCTGCTGAATACGGCCAGCGGCGCGACCTGGGTCTCTCTGCACCACGGCGGCGGCGTTGGCATGGGCTTCTCTCAGCACTCCGGAATGGTTATCGTCTGCGACGGAACCGACGAAGCGGCCGCACGAATTGCTCGCGTTCTGCATAACGACCCGGCAACCGGCGTGATGCGCCACGCGGATGCGGGCTATGAGATTGCGATTGAATGCGCGGCGGAACAAGGACTGAATCTTCCTATGGTGTCAGCAACCCAGGGGCAACGCTGAAATGAAAACTTTAACTCTTATTCCCGGCCAGCTGAGCCTGACGCAGCTGCGCGATATCTATAGCCACCCGCTGAACGTCGTACTCGACGAGCGCGCCTTTGCGGCGATTGATGAGAGCGTGGCCTGCGTCAACGCGATCCTCGCGGAAGGGCGCACCGCTTACGGCATCAACACCGGTTTTGGCCTGCTGGCGCAAACCCGCATCTCGACCGAAGATCTCGAAAACCTGCAGCGCTCGCTGGTGCTCTCCCACGCCGCCGGTATCGGCGAGCCGCTGGATGAGGCGATGGCGCGCCTGATTATGGTGCTGAAGATTAACAGCCTCTCCCGCGGCTTTTCCGGCATTCGTCTGAGCGTGATCCAGGCGCTGGCGGAGCTGGTGAACAAAGGCGTTACGCCGTGGATCCCGGCGAAAGGCTCGGTGGGAGCATCCGGCGACCTGGCGCCGCTGGCGCATATGTCGCTGACGCTGCTGGGGGAAGGG
>NZ_JAQGFU010000399.1:0-1521 GCF_030078455.1 Klebsiella sp. Ech2A
CAGCAAAAGGGCGGGGACGGTAACGGCGGCCACCAGCCCCGAGCGCGCCTCGGGCAGCAGGGTATGCCAGATCAGCTGCCAGGTGTTGCCGCCCATCGACCAGCTGGCCTCCACCAGCCCGTGATCCACTTCGCGCAGCGCCGTTTCGACCAGCCGGGCGAAGAAGGGTGCGCAGCCGACGACCAGCGGCGGAATGGTGCCCTGTACCCCCAGCGAGGTGCCGGTGATGAAGGTAGTCACCGGGATCATCACGATCAGCAAAATGATAAACGGCAGCGAGCGCAGCACGTTGACGGCCAGCGACAGCAGGCGATAAAGCCGCGGGGCGTGCAGCAGCCGGGGCTGGCCGGTCAGATAGAGCACGATCCCCAGCGGCAGGCCAATCAGGACGGTAAAGCCCAGCGACCAGCCCAGCATCGTCAGGGTATCAATCGCGGCCTGCGCCACGTCGAGCCAGTCGATTTCGGCAAAAAATTCCAGCACCGTCGCCACCCTAGTTCCAGTCGTGGCGCTGCGGACGCACGCCGTTCAGCACCCAGTTGCCCAGCAGCTGGTATTTCCAGCGCACCGGGTCGTGCAGGGTATGGACGCGGGCGTTACGCCAGTGGCGATCGAGGTTATTGCCGCTGGCGGCGGCGCGGGTGCCGCTGAGCTCAAACAGGCGGCTGGCGGCCTCCAGCGCCACTTCGGTGGTGAAGACCTTAGCGCGGGCGACGGCAACCGAAGCCAGCGCCACGTTCTCTTCATTCAGCGCGTGGCGGTAGCGATCGAGGGTTTTCCCCGCCCGCTCCAGCAGCGCCTCGGCGGCGGCCAGCCGGCTGTCGATCTGTCCGATATGGTAGATGGTGAGCGGATCGTCGCCGGCGCGCTCTACTCCGGCGTCAATCCACGGGCGGGAGAATTCTCGCACGAACGCCACCGTGTCGTTGAGGGCCGCCCGGGCGATGCCGGCATCGATGGCGGCGGTGGTGAGCTGCGCGAAGGGGCCGGCGAGGGTTGGCGTGGCGTAGGATTGCCACGTCGGAAACAGATGGAACGGCTCGACCGCCAGATCCTCTGCCAGCACCGTCCCGCTGGCGGTGTTGCGCTGGCCGATGCAGGCCCAGTCGTCGACCACGGTCAGCCCCGCGCTGTCGCGAGGGACAAACGCCAGCTGCGCGTTGTCGTCGGCGTCCAGCGCCAGAATGCCGATCCAGTGGGCGTAGAGCGAGCCGGTGCAGTAGCCTTTGCGGCCGTTGATATACAGACCCTCCGGGCGCACCTCCAGCCGGGTGCGGATATCAAGAACCGTTTTACCCCCGGTTTCCGAGAGGGCGTTGGCAAAGCGGTGCCCCTGCAGGACGAGGTTAAAGAAGAAGGCGCGCTGCTCGTCGCTGCCCTGCAGGCGAATATCCTCCAGCAGGCAGTAGTGGTTCTGCGGGATTTGCCCCAGCGACGGGTCGGCGGCCGAGATAATGGCGATAACCTCCGCCAGCGTAGCGGCAGAGACCTCGGCCCCGCCCCAGCGGCGCGGTACGGTAA
>NZ_JAQGFU010000039.1:0-31612 GCF_030078455.1 Klebsiella sp. Ech2A
TGGTCAACCTTTACGGACAAGGTGCAAGAGTGGCTATCTCGCGGGTGACGCTGGCGGGTGGCCTGGCCTCCGCCGTTTTCTGGCCGCTTGGCGCCTGGCTGCTGACGACGATCGGCTGGCGTCACGCGCTGCTGGTCTACGCGCTGTTCGGCGTGCTCAGCGCGCTGCTGCTGTGCAAAATGCCGAATATCCGGCTGCCGAGGCCGCCGCAGCGCAAAGCGCGCCCGCCGGCCTCGCGCCACGACCGACGCGTTGGCCTGCTGTATGCGGCGCTGATCGCGCTGGTGACCTTTGTCTCTAACGGAACCTCGACCCATCTGCCCGAGTTTATCGCCAGCTACGGTCTGCCGGTGGCGGCAGGCATGCTGTGGGGAGTCGGACAAACCGGCGCCCGTTTTCTGGAAGTGGCTTCCGGCTCCGCATTAACGCCGCTAAAGCTCACGCTGCTCACGGCCCTGCTGATGCCGCTGTGCTTTGCGCTCGGCCTGAGCGGCCCCTATTCCGCATGGGCCGCCGCCGGGGTCGTGTTGGGATATGGCGCGATTAATGGCTTAACCACGGTATTCAAGGCCACGCTGCCGCTGCAGCTGTTTGCCGCGCAGGATTACGCCCGGCGCACCGGAGTTTTGCTGATCCCCGCCCAGCTGCTGGCGGCCGCCTCGCCATTTGCCTACGCCTGGCTTAACCAGCGCCTGGGCATCGAGGGAGGTTTAGCGGTGTCTGCGCTGCTCGCGCTGGTCGTGGCCGCGCTGGCGCTGGCGATTGCCCTGCACCAGCGTCAGCTCCCGGCGGAGGCGGTGAGCGAGGCCGCGTGAATCAGGCCGTGAAGCCGCCATTGACATCAATAACCGAGCCGGTGATAAAGCCGGCATCCGGCCCGGCGAGGAAAGCAACCGTGGCGGAGACCTCCTCAACGGTCGCATAGCGCTGAATAGCGTGAGATGCCATCACCACCGGCGGCAGATTGTCCCGCGCGCCGGCCGCCATGTCGGTGTCCATGATGCCCGCCTGCACCACGTTGACGGTGATATTACGCGCCCCCAGATCGCGCGCCGCGCCCTTGCTATAGCCCACGATGGCCGCTTTACTGGCGGCATAATCGGTTGTGCCGGGGAAACCGATACGCGTGCCAAGGCCGGAGCCGACCGAAACGATGCGCCCACCGTCTGGCAGAACCCGCACCGCCGCACGGATGTTCGCAATGACGCCCATCGTATTGATAACCCACTGTCGATCCATCGCCGCGTTGTCGATATCGGGAGCATCGATCGTTTTTCCCTGCCACGCGACGGCCGCATTATTGACGAGAATATCGAGTTTACCGAGCGTCGCCACGACCTCACGCACCAGGGGTTCCGCGGCGGACGGATCCCCCTGATCGGCCCGGATAGCAACGGCGCGTACGCCTTTCGCGATGAGTTTTTCCACGACGGCGTGCGCCTTGTCAGCGGAAGCAACGTAGGTGATAGCGATATCCGCCCCCTGTTCAGCCAGAACGTCAGCGATCGCCGCGCCGAGACCGCGCGAACCGCCGGTGATGAGCGCAACTTTTCCTGCGAGTTTTTTAGTCATTGCAAATTCCTCAGTAGTTGGGGTTGAAAGGGACATTCCGGCTCACCACGGCAGCCGCTGGTCCTGGAAGAAAAAGCCGCCCGTTGGCCCCTCTTCCCCAATGCAGGCATAGCGAATGACGGTACGAGCGCCGCTTGCGACGCTCATATCCGCGCGTTCGCCGCCCATGCTGGTTTGCAGCCAGCCGGGATGAACGGCGTTAATTTTGATTGGCGTCCCGCGCAGCTCTTCCGCAATCAGGATGGTGAAGGCGTTGAGCGCGGCTTTGGAGGTGTCGTACCCCAGCGCGCGAATCGGATAGACCGGTGAATTCTGATCGGATAAATGGGCAAGCGACCCGCGGATGCTCGAGACGTTGACGACGCGTCCCGCCGCCGAGCGTCTTAGCAGCGGCAGCAGAGCCTGCGTAAGAAAAACGGGAGCGAAGAAGTTAGCCTCAAATGTGTCACGCACCGCGTCCGCTGGCGCCTCGCTCGGTGGACGGGTCGCCGGCGTGCCGCCGTCGGGACTGTCCAGCAGAATACCGACGTTATTAATCAGAATATCGAGCCTGCCATAAGCCCTGCCGATCTCCGCGCTGGCCGCCAGCCGATCCGCTTCGCGGGTCACGTCGAGCCTAAGCGCCAATGCTTTGCCGCCCTGGCCACGCAGCTCGTCCGCCACCTGTCGGGCTTTGCGCTCATCGCGGGCGCCAATAATAACGTGGGCGCCGAGCGCAGCAAGCTGGTGAACAATCTCCAGCCCGAGGCCGCGTGCGCCGCCGGTCACCAGAGCGACCTTATCGTGAAGCAGAGCGTGGGTATTCGTCATGATGATATTCCTTAAATACAATACCGATCGATATCTTATCGAACGGTATTGTATTTGCCGATGAGGTGTCAAGCGATTTATACTGGTCGGTATTGAAATATGCAGGTGAAAAGCAATGGGACGTCACAGACAGTTCAACGAAAATGAGGCGCTGGAGGCGGCGCTCTCTGTCTTCTGGCAGAAAGGCTACGAGGGGACTTCCCTCGAAGATCTCACGCGGGCCACCGGCGTAGCCCGCCCCGGCCTCTATGCGGCGTTCGGCAACAAGGAGCAAATCTTCCTCAAGGCCCTCGATCTCTACGACGCCGCGTATATGGGATTTATGCGCGAGGCGCTGGATGAACCGACGTCCCGCGAGGTCGTGGCGCGGATCCTGCAAGAGTCGGCCAGCGTCCAGACGGCAAGCGCCGACCATCCGGGCTGCCTGGGCATCAACGGCGCGCTGGCCTGCTCCGATGATGCGGAGCCCATTCGCCGCGAGCTGATTCGCCGCCGCGCCGCAACCCAGCAGGCGCTGAACGACCGCCTGGAGCGGGCGCGCCGCGAAGGCGATTTACCGCCTTCCGCGGACAGCGCCACCCTGGCTGCCTTCGTTATGACGCTATCTCAGGGGATGGCCGTGCAGGCCAAGGCCGGAGCCAGCAGGCAGATGCTTGACGCCCTGGTCGAGCACGCGCTGGCGACGTGGCCCTCCGCCGCCCGGTAGCTCCTTGCAGCCGGGATAGCCGGCATAAAAAAGCCCGCATGCGGGCTTATCGAGACACCTGAAGGTCAGCGCGGCAGGAAAGCGGCATCTGTCCTCATGGTTGAAAAGCGCACTATTCCGCCTGACGACCGGCTTCAGCCATCCAAAGCTCGGCATCGGCGCCAGCGGGAATAAGCAGCGGCGCGGAGGCGTCGGTCGCCGCTCGCCAGACCGCTTCTGCCACATCGGAGGGATGGGTCACCGGGCCCGGGTCCTCCAGGACGCTTTTGATAAACTGCTGCAGCATGGGGGCGTAGTCCGGCTCCTCCATGCCGCGCACGTGGGGACGGGCATTATCGCCGAAGCGGGTCTCAGGCGAACGGCCGGGCAAAACGATATGTACGCGGACGCCGAAGGGCGCCATCTCCACCGCCAGCGATTCGGTGAAGGCGTTTACGGCCGCCTTGCTTGCCCGGTAAATCCCGACGATCGGCAATGCTTTGACCGTTACCGTAGACGTCACGTTAATGACCACGCCGGCCCGGCGCTGGCGCATTTGCGGCACGAAGGCCTGCACCATCGCCAGCGTGCCAATGGTGTTCGTCTGAAACAGGGCATGGATGGTTTCCGGCGCCGTAAGCTCAACCGGAGACGGCGCCCCGAAACCGGCATTGTTGACCAGAACGTCGATTGGGCCTGCCGCCGCCACGACCCGGGCGATGCTGGCGGGATCGGTAATATCCAGCGCCAGCACCCGCAGCCGTTCAGAGGACGGGAGCACCTCTTCGGCCGGCGTACGCATCGTTGCAATCACCTCCCAACCCCTGGCAAGGAACAGCTTCGCGGTTTGCAGGCCGAAGCCGGATGAACAGCCGGTAATCAATATCGTAGGCATAAGCATCTCCATTAAACGTTGACGCTCTTATAGTAGTCGCCAAAAATTGGACGTAATATAGCTTACAGTCGTCATTACTTTAGAGATAGTCTCGATCATGACTCCCGATCCGCTTGCCCAGATCGTTACGCTGCTGCAGCCTGCCGCCCGTTTTTCCAAGCTGGTGGAGTGCGCCGGCTCGTGGCGGATCCATCGTGAGGCGACAGGCGAACCCCTGTATTGCGTAATTCTTGAAGGCAGCTGCCGCGTCACCTTCGCCGGGAACCAACCATTCATCCTCCGTGCGGGCGACTTTATTCTCGCCCCGGCAATGCAGGACCTGGTCAACGGCAGCCTCGATGCTCCGCACGATATGCCTTTCACTTCGCCCGTGCGGATCACCGAGGGACATTTTCGCGTTGGGCGCCAGCAGGGTGCTGCCGATCTGCGTATGCTCATCGGCCACTGCAGCTTCGCCGCGTCGGATGCGGCGCTGCTGGTCTCGCTGCTGCCGGACGTGGTTGTGGTACGCGATCGTCCCCGGCTGACCACGCTGATACAGCTGATCGACGAAGAAACGCGAGAGCGGCGGTCGGCAAAAGAGCTCGTGCTGGAGCGACTTCTTGAGGTACTGCTGATCGAGGTTTTGCGATCCGGCACGGAGACCACATCCGTTCCAGGCCTGGGACGCGGCCTGGCTGACGAGCGTCTCGCGATCGCGCTGCGCTGTATGCATACTCAACCTGAATACTCCTGGACGGTTGCCGAGCTGGCCACCAAAGCCGCCCTCTCCCGCTCGGCCTTCTTTGCCAGATTCAGCCGCATCGTCGGCCTGCCGCCGATGGAGTATTTACTGGCCTGGCGCATGGCGCTGGCGAAGCAGCTATTGCGAAGCCGAAAACTGAGTATCGAGCGGCTGGCCGTTCAGGTGGGTTATCGGTCGGCAAGCAGCTTTAGCATCGCATTCACCCGCTATGTCGGTATGCCTCCCGCCCGGTATGCGCGCTCGGTAGCCCCGCCCCCGCCTGCGCTTTTGCAGGATGGGGAACAGGATAACCCCGATCCGCTCGGCGATCGGCCGTTCAGCTAACGTTGGCCTGTTGCACGCCATTCCTGACCGAGTGCCAATATTCCACAGCCCGCGGAGCCCGGATTTGCCCCCGGCAGGGGATTTTCTATACTTCAGGGACGCAGCAGATTTGGAGCCAACGAGTCTCCGACGATAAATTGGGCTAACGGATTAAGCGGGATATGACCATGCACAGCACCAATTACCGGAATACGCTGATCGTCGTATCGGATGATTGCCCGGCGACGGCGGCCACGCCGCCAACGAAAGAGGGCACGATCGCCGAACGGCAGTTCGCCAGGCTTTCAGCCGCGCCATACGCCATGACGTCAGATGAGCTGCTTCTCGCGGTCGAGAACGATCGCAAAGGCCCGGTGACAGCGGAAGCGTTCTTCGCCAGGCCGCAGGCCTGCCTGCGCGCTTCTCCCCTGGTGAAGAAATACGGCTACGGTCTGCATCACAACCGGGAGGGCCGGGTCGCGCTGGTCGCGGTAGAGAGCGAAGCCTACGCGCGGCTGCTGGCCGATCCGGACGTTGAGAAACGCCCGGGAATGCGTAGCGCGCGGAAGGGATAGCCGTTGCCACCGGCGACAGGAACGCTGGAAAAAGCCGGGCAAAAAAACAAAAAAGCCCGCAGTTACGCGGGCTTAGAGGTACTTTACTGCTTTTACGTGCAGGCTGTTGCCAGACGCGAAATCATTCCCACTCTATGATTGATTATTATTTAAATTCATTTAAAATCAATAATTTATAAATTTCAATTACATAGATGCCATGAAAAATACCATTCCTCACGATTCTGCTGCCCAGGGCCGACGCACGAATCTAATGTAAACACCCATTTCGTCAACAGGTGAAGCGTATTTCCTGATCCCTAAGTCGGAGCTCACCAGAAAGATTGGTGAACAAGGAGTTGCGGGGACCGACTGCACCAGCCATGGGGTGTGGCTTGGGACTGAATTCCCAAGCAGCGCAGTCTCTCGACGTAACCCCAACGCTTCTCGCACATTCTCTTTTGATGACATACGAACGTCCTTGCAACTGATTCCTGCATAGACCTGAAAATGTGCTGGGCGTTCACCTGATTTTGGCTCTAGAACACAAACGTCGAGTTCGTGCCGTGCTTCGCGAGGGGCCTTACCGGGTGCCCCACCGCAACGATCCCAACTCAATGATTCAAATTCGACCGAGGTCCATGCTTCGCCCAAGTTGGTGCCAGCGGCATCGAGCAGCTCAAAGTGCGAGAACCGCTTGCGATCGGCCAGGGCGGGCTTGCTTGCCACGATCACCTCCGACGGTTTACCTCCCTTAGACGGCGGCTGGTGAATGATTGAACCTTTGGGATGCGCACGCCGAAAGGCTCTCAGAATTCGAGACAGGACCAGCATTTCGTATAACTTGTCTCGGGTCATTGCTTGCAATTGAAGGGGCGACGACGCCTTTGCCGCAATATCAAAGAGCGCACCTACAGCTTTAACTAGGTCCGGCGGCGCTGGCTGCTTCGTCTTTTTCTTGGTGCCTGACGTTGCGGCAGTTGTAGTACTCATAGTTCCTCCAGGGTCTGTCGGGGGAGAAATTCGAGCAATGCATTTCGCAGTGCGACTTGCTTTTTCGTCGGGCGTCGTCCCAACTTACTTCGTAAGCTGAGTTTTCGGTTCCCGACGCGCATCTTTAGGGAGTCGATCTGCTGCTCGTGCCCCAGTGCCTGATTGAGTTCATCGCGTACGACTTGTTCGGTTCCGCTGTGCACCGGGAAAGCGAGGACCATCAACAACGACAGGGCTTCTTCAAATCGCTCTTTGATCTCCCGAAGCTTGGCATCTGCCGCGACACCATCATGTTGCGTTCCATCCAAGGATGCCTCTCTAAGGGGCTCATCCGGCTCGACCGGCGCACTGATCCTGGCCAACTCTATAAATTGGTGCATTAAGGGCCCCTCATACTCGCAGGCTCGTCGATGAATTTCATGAAGCGCCTGCTCCAGATCATTCTCACCTTGAAATCGAATTTGCATACTCCCTCCATGAATATTCCAGTGCCGAGGCACTGGTAGCGGTACAATAATTTTTGCCAAAACTGATGCGTGTCCTCACACTTCTCACGACCAGGGCATCAAGTCAAGCGCAGCTTGGGTAGCTTTCAAACATGATTGCGTCGGTTCTTTGTACACCACTGTCCTGCGTGCAATACGCAGCGTAGATGAAGCTGCCGAGCTGAGCGACCCTCTCGATCAACTGCTTAGAACTCAATCGCGACGGGCAGACATCATTGAGTTGATTCAGATATTATAATATGATGAGAGTAGCTAACCATATAACACTAGGCGAACCATCATAAATTTTGCGTGATATAAAGGCTTGGAATGGCTTGCTTAAGTTTATTCCATCTCAACTCTGAAGTTACTGAAATGCTCGTCAAACATAAAGGAATGGCTAGACGTGAATGATTTATCGACCAAACAAAAAAAACTCATATATAAACTCAGCGCAATTTTAATTGGTTCGATTTTATTTTTTTCTGCCTTTTATTGGCTGGCAGGAAACTTTGAAGGACATGGCGTAACTAAGAACAATAAATCTGCTGATATTTATGAGTTGGTTTATTTTAGCGTGGTTTCTATTACGACGCTTGGTTATGGTGATTTTACACCGACCGGTATATCTAGGCTCTTTGCCTCTCTCGAAGCAATATTTGGCATTGTGTTCATAGGTTATTCAATTTCACAAGTTTTGTCCCTGCGCCAGTCCACGCTAGTAGAATACTCCGTTAATTATGGCATCCATGAGGCATATAATCAATGCATTGAATATCTTATCGACGCCAAAGAATCCATAGGAGACAAAAGGAGGGAAATTCAAAATGGCATTATCCCTCAAACTATCTCTTTCATATACAACAGATCCAACCCTTTTTATTCATCTACAAAAGCGTTGCGGATTACAAATGGATACTCCTCTCACCTTGTTAATATAGGAAAAATTGAAGAACTCGTTAAGCATGTGGAACGCGCAGCACATCATGTTGAAGAGCTTGCGGGATTTACGAGAAAATATCTTAACTTGCTACAAAATAAAAGCATAGACTGGAAGCAGGATAGAACCATTTTAATTCTTCTAACACTGTGTGATCAGATCGATTATTTCGTAGATCAGTTTATCGAAAAAACCAGCTATGCGATTAAACCATATAAGGGTGGCGGCATGTATAGGGATGTAGTTAAATCCATAACGAATGACATTCGGAAAAAGTGTAAAAATCTTAAATAGGCTTGAAATTATGGCGCGGCTTATTAGCCTCGACATGAAGTATCTGCAATGATAGATATTTCCAATATTCTCGCCTATACCACTGGCTGCTTGTGTCCAAATGTCGCTGTTCGCTACCTCATGCATGGGTTGTAAACAGTCGGCCGTGAATTATTGTTCTCTCCCCCTCAGCCAAGAGTACATAGGGTAACGTAGGTTACGAACGACTGGTCAGCATCGATAAAAAATATTCGTAAAGCGCAAGACAATCTTGCATCAAGCGATTAGATGAAATGAAGGACAGGATGGCTAGAAGTGCCATTAACCAGATAGAAATTAGTCATTGACTACAGTACAAAAATATTTTCATCCCATTCAATTTCACAAATACTAAACCATCTGAAAACCATGCGTTTTATGAGTGGCATGTATAACAAAGCGCGTTTGTCGGACAAATTTTTCGCTGCGCCCAAAATTTTTCGCGGAGCCAGACTTTATGTATTTTGGCGGTTCCGTGGAATTTTTAGTTGGCGGGCAGCAACTTTGTACCAACAGTCTACTCAGCATTAGATTGAAAGCCTCTTCTACATGATACGTGGCCGCCACTAAGCCCATTACAAACCGGCAACAAGCCTTCATCACTTAGCAACCGATGTTTGAACCGATTCAACGATGCAACCGGCTATTTCCTCTGTTTAAATGCTTTCAATAGCTTCTCGGGCATGAAATACAGGTCACCACGCGCTCTAGTGCAGGCAACGTACAACTTGTTGCGCGTTTGCGGATTTGCTTGGTGTAGCCTTTCTGCCAAATAGTCTTTCCAGATACCCGGTCCCATCACAACGCAAACATCATTAAAGTGATCCATGCCCTTGCTCGCTCCCCAGTTCTCTGAGTAGCAGCCGTACTTGTAGTGTTCGCTCAAAAACAGCTTCACAATGGTGGGATCAGCGTGCAACAAGCTCGCTTGCTCTTGGTCATCAACCGTAATGATCCGGCTGACCCTTTGCTCATGAGCACCCATAGGGATTTGTAACTTTGCACTAATGAAGTCGCAGACCATTTTTGTGCATCGCCAGCTACAGCTCAAGGTTTCCTTGTCTACCGTGATGCCGACATCACGAAAGCGTTTCTCGTAACGGACAACATCGTCGTGGAGGTTGTTGTTTATCGTACCGTCTCTACTGGTATCAAAGGTATGTTGGTGGAAGTCACCGACGAACGTTACACCAATATTCGCTTGTGAAATCTCCAGCAGCAGGTTGAAGTCGTGGCCCGCAAAATCCTGTACCTCGTCAACGTAGAGGTGGTCGTAAAAGCGCTCCAGGCGAGCACGCACATCCGGTATAACCCCTAAGACCTGTAGCAGTTTGGCGAGGCGGCAGTGATAGAGCCTCCCGCTGCCATCGCGATACCGATTGAAATCGTCTAAGCGGAAATGTCTATTGGGCGGACGCCTGAAATTTATGCCTCTGGTCCCTAGCTTCAATTGCATCAAAGGCCTATAACAGAATCCATGCAGGAATGAGAAGTACGTAGTGAGTGTAATGTTGGGTGGGATCATCCCGAACTTCCGGATGATCCTGTTGCGCAGGTGCCGGTGATTGTTCTCCGTGTAAGTGACGATCAATGCCCGCTGATCAAAGCTGAGCCTTTCAATGATCAGACTGGTTTTTCCAGATCCTGCGACGGAAAAAATTACGCTCTTATCCACCCAATCGCATCCTGTATATATTTCGGGACGATCAGCTCAGCGGACTTCTTAGTTAGCAACTCGAAAGCGGCATCCGCTTTATTTTTTAACATGTACTCTTGAACGGTCAGTCTTTTTCGACCTGCAGCGAAAAGGTCGTCGCATAGATGCTGATTGTCTCTGTAGAGACCTATTTCAAAGGTGCTTCGGTCAGGATTTGTATCGGCAAAGATCTGGGCCGATTCGTACAGGTAACCTTCGTAGTTCGTTACACAGTTCTGTTGGTAATCGCTGTCGTTATCCCGAATTGCGGCGATCCTGATACTCAGGAGCTTTCCGAGCTCCAGGTAGCGTTTGAAGCTCGTACCACCGATCGAGATGATGTGCACATTATCAACCTGAGGAGGATGGCCTGCCAACTGCTTGTAGAAGTGCTCCATGAGGATAAATTCTGCATCCCCCTCGACCAATATGACTCTCTTGGAGAGGGCAAGCTCAAGAACATTGTTATCGGGCGCTTTCATAAAGAAGTTTGCGGTGGGCTCCGACAGGTATTTCAAGCGTCCCGCCCCCCCTGCTCCAAGCAGTAACGCGTGGCGTAGATCGAGCCGAGCACAGATATGGCTACTGTGCGTCGTAATGAACAGCTGAGTGCCCGTCGTATCAGCCAGTCTTTCAACCAAGCGTTTCATATTCGTTTGGCTTAGATGGTTTTCTGGCTCCTCCAGTAGGAGCGCGTTCAAGCTCCCTTTTTCCTCATATTTCTTCAGGGCGAAATTGGTCTTGATAAAGCACTGTTCACCTTTGCCACGATTCTCTATAGGGATGCCGTCTTTAGTGATCACCAAGTCGGTTTCAAGGTTGGCGCGAGAACTTGTTCGCAAGGAAAACTGATAATCACCGAGCGCATTGTTCAATTCCTTCAGACTGTCTCGACTGAAAACTTCTTTACCTTGCCGATAGCGATTTTCGAGGCGGTAGCGATCCGGCACATTTACATGGAATCCGAACAGCGCTCGGGTGTATTCACGAGCGGCATATTCACTGTCGATACGAGAACTGTCGATCATCAGGTGTTTGACCGGACGCCGGTAGCTGACGTGAGGCGCCCCGGCGAACGTTGAGAACTTGACACTGTAATACTCAAAAGGAAAGCTGTCCTTGTTTGCTTTAAGCAGATCGACAATTGTCTGGCCGAACTCTTCGATCAAGGGGACAATCGCCATGCGCAGACCATCTGTCTGTATTCCAAGAACGTTTTGGGTACCGTAAAAACCTTGGTCGTCTCCCTCTTCCAGAAAAACGTCCACGATGACTTCTGGAAGCAAATCCAGTCTTGCTGGCCCTGCCAAGAAATTCTGCACCGCCCCCTGATTCAGCAGGGCTTCATAGCCTATGTTTTCAACTCGACTGCGGCTTGCGCTAAGTGCCAGATCTAATGCCAATAGCACGCTGCTCTTACCCGTTTCGTTGTCACCAATCAATACGTTCTTGCCTGCGTCGAACTCAAGAGTCAGGTCGGCGATACTTTTGAAATTCTTGATCACGATTTTTTTTATTACCGACATATTCACTCCTTAGCCTACACGGTGTCGGCCAAAGCACGTACTTTGTCCGATATTGACTGTCCTTTTCAACCGGCTTCAAAACTGGACGCCCCTATGCCAATACCCTCTAACACATCACGCAGACACCTCATCCAAGCAATGAAACGGGTAACTCCTCCAACTCTCAGCCGCTCGTCGATCATTTCGGCCGCAGCTTAAACGTTGATGAAAAACTATTCGGCCCAGGTCATCCTGAGCATTGTCATGCCTTTCTTTTTCCGGCAACACCTGGCCTACAAGTCAACATTTTCGCTGCTCTATGCCTTCACCAGCTTCGCAGACATGGGGTCATAGACATACCCAATGATGCTACCATCCTTGATACGTGCAACAGCCTCATCGATGACGAATAACGGAACGAGAAACCATTCTTCGGGCTGCACAGGATGGCCGAAACGGTCATTAATGGTGATGTTAAGCCGAGCGGGTGCGAACAACCTGTGAAACAGGTTTTCCATCCGGGTGCGGTTGATGCCTGCGAGCTTGTATGAAGCTACCACCTCGACCTTCGCCAATAGATAGGTGGAATCGTGTTCAGCATTGGCAATACGAGTCTCTACCTTGCCGCCAGTCACACCAATCTTGTGAATGACATCACGATGCTCAGCCACATAAGGGTTATCAGATAGCGAACGCAACACATAGATGGTGCCACTTTCAAGATCGCTCTCTTCTAGAGCATCGCTGAATAAAGGCCCCATGTCTGGATCGGTAATTCGGCGTGCTGTTTCGTCTTTATACAAGGCTCGAACCAATGACAGCCGAAGTAGGTTGCTTTCCGTACCATTCGAGTAAATGACACGCAGCCGAGCATCTTTCTTCCCCTGTGGCGAATCAAACTCTTCACCTTCTTCAGCCACATAAGCCGTTTGACCATCCAGGATGAACCAATGGCCCACTTCAATCGTTGCATACTGCCCAAAAGGTCGAGTCACTCTTAAGCCTGAACTTAGATCACTGCGCACCTGCTCAAATAGAGGTTTAAACACATCAAAGTCTTCGCACGGTTTGCGATCCGCGATACCTTGTACAGTACGCTTTTCGGCGCTAGCACGAACATGACGCAAGACTGTGATATCGTCCTCGCTGGTAACATCAGCCAGTTCGGCAGCCAAATTATCGATATCGATAATTTCTTCCGCTGACTCCGCTACCTCCCCCCCTACGGCTAATAAGCCCTGATGATCCAGCTGTTCAAGTAAGGCACGGCAGCCTGGAAGGCTGCGTAGACGGTCGAGCCGCACTGCATAGAGGCGCTCGAAGATCTCACGATTTTCACCGTGTTGCGGCGCACGCCCATGTTGGTCAGTGAAGCGCTGAATTTCCTCAAAACCTGCTATGATGCGTTCCTCACTGGCAGGACGTCCTTTTTTCTTCTCAGGTGGTGCAAACTCGGCAAGTTCATCAGCCAAATCGTCTAAATCATTTTTACTCATAACGCCCCTCCGCCCTAAAACGCATAAACGCGGTTGCACCTTCAGCAAGGTGTTTTTCCCAAGCATCGGGCGAAGTTAACGATGGGAGGCGCCCACGTTCACGTTTGAATTCAGCGGCACGCTTGGCGATCACTTTGGCATCTTCAGGCGTGATCGAGGTACGCTTGGCCGAGATGGCGGCCGCGACCTGCTTCAAGCTATCTTCGCTCATCGTCTTAGCAAGGATAGCGTAAGCCTCACCAAAGGGGTTAATGCGGTCGATAAGGTCTATGTCTAAATCGCGCACGTCCATCGCAAAGCGACGCACTCCGTCAATAAGAGCAGTATTGAGCGTCCCATCGTTCTCGCCAGTGGCAAGACGCTTGGCCTGCTGCGTGAGGTTAAGGGCGGCGATAGCATGCTGACGTACAGCCTCCTGATCTTCAGCATCAAGTTCAGGATACTTTTCTTTGATGATCTTACCCATACGAACCTGTGTTAACTCTTCAGGGATCAGCTCTTCATCGAACAGACCTCGTTCGATGGCGGGCTTATCCTGCACAAAGGCCGCGATCACTTCGTTTAAATCTTCCTGGCAGATGCGTGCCGCTTCTTTGCTCTTGGGCTCGGCAAGTCCCTTAATCTCGATTTGATACGTTCCTGTCTGTTCATTAACACCAAAATTGCAGCTATCCGGGTCATACCCTCCATCACCATAATCAAAGCCTGGAGTCGGACCGCTTTCTGGATTCTTGGGCTTGAACTCGAAGCGCGGAGCCAGTACCTGCTCCATCAACAAGCTCGCCGCGATAGCTTTCAAGGTATCGTTGACTGCCTCAGTGACTGCGCCCTCTACAGCGTCCGGCTCGGCGATCAAGTTAGTAAATCTCGCGCGAGTTTTACCCGGCGCGTCGCGAGTGGCGCGGCCGATAATCTGCACGATCTCAGTTAGGCTGGCACGGTAGCCAACGGTCAGCGCATGTTCGCACCAGATCCAGTCGAAACCTTCCTTCGCCATACCAAGTGCAATAATGATGTCCACATAATCACGGTCTGTCTTCATTTCTACAGCACGAAGGCTTTCCTGAATCTTGCCTTGGCTAGTTGGGTCCACCAGATCAGCGATACGCAACATTCGGCCATCGCGGCATTTGACTAGCTGGAAACCAGTCGCCGGATCCGCACCTTGCCAATCACCAAGCTCGCCAAGAATATGCTCCACTTCCTTAATTTTATCCTTCGTGCTCTCTCGCGAATTGACGTTGGGTATATGGATAATGGTCTTCTTGTCAGGATCGAGGACATTAAGGATGTCATCGACGTAGGAGCCACTGTAGAAGAAGTAGCCGATGTCGAGTTGCTTGAGGTATTCGTAACCGTTGAGCTGTTCGTAGTAGGTGTAGGTGACGGTATCGAACCTAGACTCATCCTGAGGAGCCAAAACGGCTTCCGCATCACCCCGGAAGTAGGAGCCGGTCATGGCAACGATGTGTGTCTTGTCACGAACGATGAACTGCCCCAGATGCTGACCAAGCTTGTTATCCGGGTTAGCTGACACATGGTGGAATTCATCGACCGCGATCAGGCGATCGTCAAACGCTTCTACGCCGTAGGCATCGACCGCGAAGCGAAAGGTTGCGTGTGTGCAAACAAGCACCTTATCGCTACTTTCAAGAAAAGAGCCGAAAGATCTTACCTTGCCACCGTTGTCGTTACCGGGCGCGTTGCACAGGTTCCACTTAGGTTCGACATGCCAATCAGCCCAGAATCCAAACTGCGATAGCGGTTCATCGTTGAAACTCGAGCCAATTGATTTCTCCGGCACAACGATGATAGCCTGTTTGATACCCTGGTTTTCCAGTTTGTCTAATGCCACAAACATCAGCGCACGGCTCTTGCCCGAGGCAGGCGGTGATTTGATTAACAGATATTGCTCGCCCCGCTTCTCGTAGGCCCGCTCCTGCATTGGCCTCATCCCCAGGGCATTGGCCCTAGTCGATGCTCCGTTACGTGCGTAGGTAACGGAAACGGACGGTACGGACTTGATCTTGTCGCTCATATGTTAGCTCTCGCTTTGTGCTTCTTACCCTTGGCCGGTTCAACCGAAGCAGTCATCTTGGTATAGAGGTCAAACAGCTTTTCCAGCCGTTCGGTGTCGTTCTTGAAGCGGCGACCAATGTAGATCCGCTCCAAAACTTCGTCGTTGCGGTCATGCGCAGCGCGCAGGTCAGCTGGCATATTCTCGGGATCGTAGAGGTCGGCGATGGTCGCTGGGAAGTGGTGCTCCCGCGCCAACAGGATATCCTCAGCACAACGTGTAAGATCGGACTTATTCTTTTCAGTTAGCATTGGTACGGGGAAGGTGTTCCAGCCGAGGGTGTTGGAGTATGAGAAGTCGGTTCTCATTCGCGCACAAACGGTTGCCATCCACACAGAATGAAGCCGTGAAACTAGTAGTGAAAGGTGAAAAATGTCCGTATTGTAGAAGGCAAACAATTGGCTGCTAATTATCACACCTGCATCCAAAACACTAACGGGCAAATAGTCACGGTTTTCGGATGTGATACGAGGCAGGGCAATTATCTGCTCATCTCCACGTTGGCGCCGCTCTTCAAACTTGTGAGGCTCATCCGCACCACGTTGCGTCGGGAGTTTCTTGCTCGCTGACCTCATTTCCCTAACTAGCTCTAGGCGTGAAGAGATGAATGGATTTCTTACTGCTTCGCCGACAGCATCATCCGGAATCCAAAGACAAAACCGGGGAATTCCTTTGATCAGTTCAGTTGCCCCAAAAATTTTTCTAACCCATCCGCGCTTGTGCTCTACTTCGACTTTTCCTAGGTCGTCTCGATCAACGTACAAATGTCCGCCATCCACGGCCTTATTGCCAAAGTCCATATTTGATAAGCCGTCAGTTCTTTTAGGCTTTTTTTGCACAAAGATATTCGAGCCAGGTACCAAATAGGCATTTATATTTTCGACCTCTCGAATAAGATTTTCGCCAGCTTGATCACTTGAGAACAGTTTCGACATACCCGAGTAATTGTTGGACACTCCAATGATTACGACAGTTACTCCGGCTTTGTTGCTGGCGAGATTGCTCCACTTGAAAGAGGTATAAGCGAATGTAATTCGAAATTCTTGATCGAGAAGGCTCGGCCACAGCTCAGGGACCTGTATACCTTGGCAAATCGAATTAGTTGTCACAAAGGCGAAAGTGGCTTTGCTGTATTGCGCGTATTGTTTTGCCTTAATTAGCCATCCGGTGACATAGTCAAGAGATTTCCAGCTCGCGGATGTGTTACTGAAGACCTGTTCAAGATCGCGTTTCTGTTCACTAGTCTGGTACTTGCTACCTTTATAAGGCGGATTTCCACATATATATGTTTCGCCACCTTCGTTCTCAAAGTCGATCTCAGATTGATCGAGAGGAAAACTTAACAAATCATCGGATTGCATCTTCACGCTGGTTCCAGTTGGCGGGCAAATGCTCAACCAATCGAGCCGCAGCGCGTTGCCACAAGTAATCCAGTTTTCGTCACGCAAAGGTAGAAACTCGGCCAAGGCCAGTCTCTGGCCTCGGTACAGAACATCGCACTGATATTCGGCGATGACGAGTGCAAGCCGCGCAATCTCCGCAGGGAAGTCGCGCAATTCGATCCCGCGAAAGTTGGTAAGCGGGATATCGGATGCACGATCTGTTTCACTGCGCCGTTTGTTTATCTCCGACTCGATCGCGCGCATTTCCTTATACGCGATGACCAGGAAGTTGCCCGAGCCGCACGCAGGATCGAATATGCGAATGCGGGCCATGCGCTTGCGCAGATTGAGCAGCATGCGCGGATTGTCACCAGCTTCCTCAAGTTTAGCTCGCAGTTCATCAAGGAACAGTGGGTTAAGCACTTTGAGAATATTGGGGACACTGGTGTAATGCATGCCCAACTCACCGCGCTCTTCATCTTCGGAAATGGCCTGAATCATCGAGCCAAAGATGTCAGGGTTGATTCTGGTCCAATCCAGATTGCCAACATGCAGTAGATAGGAACGTGCAATACGGCTAAAACGCGGAACCTCATCACTCCCCGAGAACAAAGCACCGTTAACGTAAGGAAACTCTATAGCCCAGCGCGGAATACCTGCGGCTGCGCGCTCATTGCTCGGGGTGTTCATAGCGCAAAACAGCGTAGCGATAACATCGTGCGTATTAGAAGCGTCGCGCTCACTCATCTGTGCAATGGTGTCGGTGAAGGACCCCTTACCGATAAAGATCTCGGTATCTTCAGCGAAGAAGCAGAAAATTAACCGCGCCATGAATTTGTTCATGTCGTGACGACGTCCCGCAGCCCCCCACAGAGGGTTGTCTTTCAGCAGTTCAACGTAAAGGCGGTTCAGGCGGCTGGTAGCCCTTATGTCGAAAGCGTTTTCGCTGATCTGGCGAACAGTGCTGATACCCGCCAGAGGCAGAAAGAAACCGAAGTGGTCTGGAAAGTCTTTAAAGGCGCAAGCGACAGTCTGACCGCTGATGAGATCTTCAGCTTCGAAGTCTTTTCCGTCTGTGGCGAGGATGAATTTGGCCTTGGCCTTGCCTGTTGCCGGGCTGGCTTTGAGTGAAGCCAGCATTTGTGTTACTTGCCCTTCTTCACTAGCCAAAATGTGAATGTTATTGGTCTGAAGAACGCCGCCCAAATCGGACTTGTTCGACGCCCCAGCGCGTAAGCGTTTGATAGTCGTTTCCTTGTTACCGAAGGCTTCAAGGAAAGCATAAGGAAAATCTATGGGATCAAAGGGTTGCTCTGCAAGATCCGTGATAGCTTGTTCAATTTCTACGGCGTTCATTTGCGTACAGCTCTCCATTGGCATGCGACCGCCCTACTGCTACTGGTGTGCAGTGAACTCATGTCATATCCTAGGTTTTCTTGGAAATTTTTGGCAGCAAGTTTAACAGATGAGAACCCGGCTCTGTAGCGGATTCAGTCTCCTACCCAGCGTTTCGCAAAGCACTGTTACCTGTTTAGAGCGAGAATTGTAGCTTCGGGAAAACAGCAAGCCGATGTTGAAACTTTCATGACACTTGAAGGGCGGCTGTATCATAACATATGAGGTAGTAGCGGATTGATTATGTCTGTCGTTGTTCCTGACAATCTTGCAACGTCTCAAGATTACTCCAAAAATCCTCATCAGTACCAAATATGGCAGCAAGAACGCGAGCTTCTTCATCCGTAAGACGATGCAAACCACAGATAATATCGTCAATATCCTGCTTGCAAATACCCATAGCTTTCGCCAGTTCATCATCAGATATGTTCAGCGGTTTTAAAAATTCCTCGGTCAGCATTTCTCCCACTGTTACAGGCCCGGCGGTATCTGCTTTTGTGTAATATGCAAGGATCTCAGAACGCCCCTGCTCATACGTCAGATCACCTGAAATAATACGTGCCTTAATGGACTCGTAGAGTGGCGTACCACTGGGGTCGATTCCTTCAAGTCTCAGGGAAGCCTCTGCTTTGCGAAAGCCCTCATGGCGTAACCGTGAATCGGGAGTCCTAGACATAGTTTTTCCTTTGAGTTGCAGAAGTTAAGTTCTCTCAGTGAAAGCGTCAGCTCGCGCTCCCCCGTAAACTGACGCGCTTGATTCAAGATTTATTATTGCCGGATAAGCTATCTCCGGCAAAATCATCATGTTCGCGGTTATCCCGACGAGTAGCTGTTTGTTTACGTATCTGAGCCGCCAACTCCCCTCCAATAGTCCGTTGGACACGAGAAGAATCGCTACTTCGCTTCATTGTCTGGTATTCAGCAGCTCCGTTAGCCATACTGCTTCCCATATGGCTTGCCATGCGGCCAGCTCGAGAGAATGAAGCAAACCCCTGACTTCCTCCGCTGGCGCTACCTGAACTGCTCCCTGCAGACGAACCACCGGAACCGCCTGAGGGTTGGCCTCCAGAAGTATCTACAGAACCGGTATCTTCCTCGCCGCCAAATCCTCCACCGGAACCGCCTCCACTGCCTGAACCAGATTCTTCGGCCATGGCAGCTTGCGCAGACTCGAATGCTGCCTTTAATGCAGAGGCTCCGCCGCTGACTTGAGCTGATGCCCCCATTGCCATTGCTCCAGCACCGCTGATGGCAGTAGCGGCAGCGCCGGTAATCATACCCGCCCCAAATCCACCAATCCCTTGTAAAGAAGCCCCTCCTACAACACCTGATAACAACAGTGGTAGCTTATTCGTTAATACTAACAGGATAATTGACGCCAGAAGCAAAACGATAAGACTATTAAGATCAGGAACATCATCTTTAATAAGAGAAAAATATTGATCTATAAATGATTGTCCAATCCCAATAATTAATGTCATCGTGAATAATTGAATGCCAATCGATAAAACAGTTCGTAAGTAATTAATTGCTATATCAGAGGTCCATTTCGAACCACCAAACCCAAGCAATATAACTCCTGCATAACATAACACCCATGCAGAAACCAACATGATTAGCATATTTATCGCTATAAGGGACATCACTACCAAAACGATTATCGCGACTGTTATCATAATGGTGGATATCATTGGCGACCAAATTGATGCGGCTGAACTGACCCTTGTTAATATCGCAAACGCCATATCAACTATGCTTGAGGGCGAAATACCAGTATTTATTCCTAAAGCGTTTGCTGCAAGTTGTCTCATTGAGTTAATTATGGATTGCGATATGGATGGGCCGTTGATTAAAAGATAATAAAAAAAACCAATGACGGCAAAAAAGCGAACTATTTCAGCAAGTACGCCTGTCAACCCTTCCCCTTGCATCGCCATCATACCAAATGTCCAAACCATACTTATTAATACCAGCCCCCAGAAGAGCCAATTTGCATAGTCAGCAATTACTGTTGTCCATGTACTGGCTACTTGTTGAAACTTTTCTAATAAAGCATCAAGTAGCCCGCTACTATCTAATTGACCAGCATAGGCATTTATAGAAAAGAAAAGTATGATACCTAAAAAGGTGAGCTTACTTACTATTTTCATGATTACCATTCTCGTTTAGGGCTTGGTTTATTATTACTCCGTAGAGCACATTTATCGTATTTATGTTCATCAAATTTATTATCTGGCGTCGATAAACAATCTTTATCATTTTTATCGCAAGAACATAGGGCCAATAAACTGATCAGAATAAATACAATCAAAAGATTATCTTTCATTCTGCATTTCCTCACCAAATTCGCTTCGGGCTTGGTGTATTCTCTCCAGCTAACGCTTTTTCATCAGCGGCTATCTGTTGTGATTCTTTATCTGCCTGAGCCTGTGCCAGTGTTGCTGCAGCGTTTTGTTGGGCTACCAGGAGAGAGCGGATTTGCAGTAACTGGTTTGTCTGTGCGCTGGCAAGTTGATTGGCCGCCTGAATTGCTTCCATTTGCCCTTGTGCGCCAGTTGCCTGGCTTTGTAAGTCTGCCAGGTTGTCAGCGTCGCTCTGCAGAGTATCTTGTTGTTTGTCAATTGCCTTGAAAACGGCGTCATTGGCCTTTTTACGTGCCTCTGAGCTGTTTTGTTCCGCTTCACGAAGTGCGCTAATTTCAGACGCGGTACATTCAACATTGCTGTTAAAGCAAGGTAATGACCTGTAGTAGTTAACATCCTGATATCGTTTCAGGTACGTATCGAGACTCCCGGCCTGATTCTTGTAGTAATTAAGGGTATCCTGCGCCTGCAACAATTTATTAATTGTTGAATTTGCCTGGTCCCAGATATAGGCCGCAGGTGCTACGGTGTTCTGCAGCATGTTTTCATACTGCTGCAGCTGCGTCTGGTACTGCTGGATTTGTTTTGCTACGGCTTGAACGTTGTTAACTGCGCTGATTGTGGTCTGAACCACATTAGTGCCATCAATAACGGGAATTCCGGCTTTCACCGGTAATGCCATGACGTACGCAACAAAAGGAACTATTAAAGATTTTTTAGCGGCTAAAATCCCTCTTTGTGATGAAACTACTCGGAACATTAAATTCATTTGCTTACCTCTTTTTCAGCAGATTAGTAATATTTAACACTCTGTCTGTTAACAGACGCAGATATATAGGAAACCACACATTTATTTATCCAAGATTTTATCCATAATGTTCCTTAGTTCTTGCCGAGTTGATTCTATTTTCGCAAACAAGGTTCTTATCAGTGTGGGTGAAAAATCAACTGTTCGAGGATCATTTGCGAGCCATAATTTAAGTAATCCGCCAAGTCTTCCAAGATCAGCGTTTACTCGGCTAAGTTCATTAACCTGTTTTATATCTACGATAGAATCAACCTGATAACCCATTGCAACTCTACGAACAAAACAGGCAACACTTAATCCAGATGCTTCTGCATTTTCTTGGATGAGAATTTTTTCTTCGGGTAAACAATAAACTTTTATTGGCGTACTATTTTTTCTAGTCTGAGTAACTTTCATATAGCTCCCCATACAGGTGGTAGCCTGGCAGCCTCGCAGAGCAGGACGCCCTTGAGCCGCGATGCGGCGAATAGGGAGTGGTAAAGTTGGAACACCGTAGCGGTGGGCCTACTTTACATGTCCTGCCCTCCAGTTGCCGTAGTATATCTGTGCACATCAATGTGTATTTCAGTGTACAGGATGTGTTTTCTTGGCGTATTAATGCAGGATTACTCGGGTAAAATCCTTCGGTATATCGTAAATCTCGACCCCGTCTCACTGGTTATAAACTAAGCCATAACTGATTTCATCGCACCTAACTCACAGGGAAATTTATCGGATTTTAGCGGCTAAAATTTCTAAAGCCTCCTAATCACAGCTAACCAATTATTTTATATGCTTAAAAAAACTCTACCTCATGTGTCAACAATACAAACACTAGCAATTAATGCTTACAGAAAAATCGTTTCCAAAAGAAACAGATAACATTCAAAAATGTATTTTTAGCTAAACAAACCCCAATAAAATTTACACTAAAAAATCTAATAGTGATAATCAGGAATGAATTTGACCCCATCGAGCTTATCCACAGTATCTTTCCTTTAACTACAGGTTAATTTTTATATAGGTTAAACCTACAGGAAAACACTACAGGGTGTTCTATAACCCTTTGTTATAAGTTGATTTTACAGCTATCCAACTGACAGAACATGCGTATACCGAGACAAAACATGCGTAAACTGCGACAGAACATGCGCAGAATACTTTCTTTAAAGCGTGACAGAATATGCGTGGATAACTTCCTTCATCCCCAAGCTTATACACACTGGTAAAGTTTAAGTTGATAGACGTTCGTCACGCTTCAATATCCCTCAGTTCTGTATTTTTTCCTTCGAGGTACTTGAGGAGCACTTGGTTTTATAAGAAGTCCTTTGTCGGTCGGTGTAGCGTCTAGCCCTGGCCATGCCCGCTGTACCTTTTCAAGCCCATCGTTAAACCGTCGCCTAAAGTCTCTGACATCGGAATAATTTGATCCCATTTGCTCCATCAAACCTAGCCAAGGGATAATTGTGACTCGCTTTAAATAACTCACACGATATGTCGCCCAACAATATATATCTAAGGCCATCGGAGAGCGCTTAATCAAACGCAATACTCTCATATCCAATGGGACAGGTTTATCTGTTATCAGTTGAAAAAATTTAGGTGACAACTCAACCCAAGACTCCCATAGAAAATCTTTCTCTGGTTGTTTTGCACTCCACAAAATATGGGATACATCCGCTACTCTGGCTCCCATTTCATCTTCACAAACATATCCACTTTCCTCATTTAACTCTGCAAACGTAACACTGACCGTAGTTTTAAATAATCGCCGCATCTGTTCTCGAAATGGATTTATAGAACCATTTTTTCCACCGGTTGAGCGAAGACCTAAGTCTTCCATGAAACGCCGTTGGGAGCGACCCAATTCAAGCTTACGTGCTTCCTGTTCTGTAATAAATCCTTTATCCAGTTTTGACTTATTTCTAACTGCTTGAGAACTAACCCAAACTAATAGCAATCGAGCATAGCAACCGAAAGGCAAACCTACTGCTGATGGTGCCATCATATGCATGGTTAAATTACCATTTTTACGGCACCACTCATTCAATCCTGGATTGCTGTGTGGTAGGGTTGCTTGAATTAAGAACCGAGCAATAAAACCCATTTCATTGGCCTCCAGAGCACTACACTCCTGGATTGCCAAAAGTTTATCTATATATCTCGTATTTCTCTTAACTTTCACTGACCTTTTTTTGTTTTGAGTCGGTTCCCTAGATGAAGCATCCATTACATATTTAATCATCATGATGACTCGCACTTACCAAAAAAAACCGGGTCTTGCTGCCTTTAAAGCAGACCTGCGCTTTTCTTCAATCCAGTTTTCAACCTCAGCTAAATCCCAAGCAACACTTCGGCTAGTCAAAACAATACGCTTAGGAAACTCACCACGCTGCTCCAAGTTATAGATTGTTCGATCAGACAAAGGAATCATCTTGAGTAATGTTCTGCGATTAATCAGCATTTTATTAGTCATTGACGAATTCATACCATATCTCCTTATCAACACTGTTTAGTGGATATTGCCTGAAGTTTCTTGTATCTTAGCGGGATCAATTGGACTAATAGGTTGGATATGAAAATATTTGAAACGGAAGAAAATGCGCAAAAAAGACTAGGGCTGTATTACATCCCTGTTTGGGAACATACTGATGAAACGGTAGTGCATGCCATCCGCATCTTTAGGGAAAAATGGCATTCATATTCTGATAAATCTAAACGGTACAACATCATAAAATTGATCAAAGAGTTGATAGATCCATCTGTATCGGAATATTTAAGTCGACTTCCAAATCATTATTTATCTTTTTGCCCTGCCTCAATAAAAAATTGTAACTATAGCGATCTTGTTAAACTCAGAGGCTTTTCTTATACGGCCGATCAAATTCACTTTCATCTGAGAAATTTTGTTAACCATAGTTCTCATACAGAGCAAGACATGTTTTTCATATCCACTCAGGACATGCTCAAATCATTTTTTATGTATTGTGAAGGAAACAGCCCAAAAAATTCAAAGCTAGCCCGCGATCTATATGTAAATATGGAAAGAAAAACGCGAATTTGTGCCTTATGTGGAAACCCGACTGAATTTTCATCATTTATTAGATCATGGAAAGAGAATGGAGTTATTGAAGGTGAAGAAAACGAAGATAATGAGAAATTTGGAAAAAAAAAGAGACCAGACTTCAGTCAAACATACTGTCTAAATCACCGACCGAAACTGCACGATGGTTCCTGGAACGCGACCTATAAACAGGCAAAACGTTCTACAAAGCAATTTGAGCAAGAAGTCTTGAGGCTACGGAGACAAATTGCCCATCCAGATCGCTACAATGCAAAATCTGGAGATAATTTAGTTGATGAGTACTTTTATCATTACCTCTTTGATTCTTCACTGGATCCAACTAATGTGCCTGAACTGCGCAACTTAGCACGCAGAATGGTAAATTCGCGACTGACTGACAACAAAAAGCGAATACTGGTTCTTCATAAGCAAGGGCTTTCCAATCGCGAAATTGGTATAAAATTAGGGGGCTTAACAGGTAGTGTACTAACAAATCAAGCTATTTCTAAAGCCTTAGGAACGATTCGTGATGAGTTCATCTTATAAAATTCCATTTCTGGCAAAATTTTAGCGGCTAAAATCTTCCACGATTAAACGGTATTAGATGATGGCTCATGGTGTTATGATTTATCATTTGCAACGCAGCTGTAAACGATTATACAAAATGGACCACTGTGATGTTGCCTCACCAGTAAATCACAAAAGTCAGTCTGTAATGATATAGAATGAATTAATTTTATGGTTATGCAATGGCTAATCACCTTACTTGTCTCTGACCGTAAGAAGCATTCATTTTCCTGTAAGCAAGTCTAAGCCAAGGGGCGTTTACAGTTGTCTTCTCTTTGCTCATTAGGACCCTCTAAAACATCCGTAGGATGTAGTGGTTCTACGATGGTATACTGACAGCTTATTGCCAAGTTAAGAATTACAGAGGACATAATCATGAATCTGGATTTATCTCATCTGGCCGAAATGACCGCTGCTGATGAAGCAAGGTTCTTTACAAGTTTTGATCGACAACTTGAATATGATTCAGGTGAAGAGGCCCGCTCCAATCTTCTTAGTGGAGTACCCATTTATTACGCTGAACGAAATACACCAGAAGGATGTGTTATTAAGGAATATCCCGATGGCCGTAAGGAGCTGGTCAGTTTTATGTCAGGTACTGAAAAAATAGTCAAGGCTAAAGCCTAATGCGCCTTCTGTTATGGGTTATTGCCGGACCTAATGGAACTACCAACAGGAAAAAACATTCTGCTTGACCTGTAGCAGAACAAAGCTTTATACATTAAAGAATATAGTTCCATGCTACGAAAAATGTAATCAACAAGGCAAAGTATATTAATTTTTTATGTATAAGGATATACCACTAAAATGAAACGAAAACTGATTGTAACTTCAGGACTGCTCACCGCATTGCTTCTGGTTGGATGTGATGAAGAAACCCATAGCATTGAATGGTACAAGCAACACGATACTGAACGCCAAGCCATGTATGACAAATGTGTAAAGGAAACAACCCCACGGGGTACCGAGAACTGCCGTAATGCTATAGATGCAGTTGTTCATGGCGGTAATATAACTACAAGTAAACCGAAAAGTTGGTAGCTCTGCCATGCTAAATTATTACCTTAAATTTCAGGTAATTAATTTAAAGGTTAATATACGCTTCTAGCGTCAGACTATCAGTCTTTGAAAAATAGCAAAGGTGAAAACGTCGGCACAAGCAGGTGCTTTCACCGTCTAGATATCCCCAGGCTCAAGAATGCTAAATAATCCGCAAATTTTAGCGGCTAAAATTTTCCTTCTATCGCCAGAAAAAGATTGATTACAATTTAATTTATTATCAATTACTTACCCATTCATCAATCATATTCGCCCAATCTTGTAGCATCTCAGCCCTCTGCTCACGATATTCAGCCTTGTTATAAACAGCTCGTACCCCCTTTTGTTCATGGGCAAGGCACTTCTCAATCCAGTCAGTATTATACCCGGCCTCATGTAGCAAGGTGCTGGCAGTACGCCGTAAGTCATGGGGACCAAACTTAGGCAACAACTCCCCTTCTTTCTGTGCCTGACGATACGTCAGTGTCAAAACCCGGTTTAAAGTAGCGCTACTCATAGGTGCATCGGAATCGTAGCGCGAAGGAAGGATAAAATCAGAGCTACCGGCAAAGGTTTTAAGAGCAATCAAAATATCCATTGCCTGTTGGGGAAGAAAAACCAAATGTGGATTACGTCGTTTCATCCTCTCCTTTGGTATCGTCCATAATGCTTCACTAAAATTGATCTCGTTCCAGGTCGCGTTAGTAAGCTCGCTTTTACGTACCATCGTTAACAGCAAAAGTTTAACCGCTGCTCTGATTGATGGCGTCGTTCCTACCCGTTCCATATACCGATACATCAGACCGATTTCAACTGGCGTCAATGCCCTGTCACGAGGCTCAAATGCCGCTATGCTTGCAGGCCGTACCAGATCAGCTGGATTCTCCACCTTCTGACCGCGCTCAATAGCCCAGCGATAGACTTGCAATACAATCTCTCTGGCGTGTACAGCTGTCGCCGGTGCCCCTCTCTCGACAATGTTATCGGTTAATGCACGTAAGTCTTCATGTGTAATCTCACTAAGTTTCTGCTGGGCAAATTTTGACTTCAACTCCCTTTGATATACCGAACGCCGCATATCACGCGTCGATTCAGCCATTTGATAACCGCGTAACCATTTCTCAGCCCACGCACCAAAAGTCTCCGCATCTTTGATACGCGCTTTATCTCTGGCTTTTTCCCTCGCAGGCGATCTTCCACTGGCAACCATTTTTTTGGCTTCATTGAGCCGTTCACGCGCTTCTGCAAGCGTGATCCCTCCAACACCATAGCGGCCAAAAGTAACGGTCTCCTGTCTTCCGTTTATTGAATAGTTATAACGAAATGAAATAGTTCCAGCCGGAGTGACCGCAACATACAGACCATCACGGTCATTAACTTTATAGAGTTTCTCCTTCGGCTTAAGGTGACGCAGCCTGGTGTCAGTCAACATGGTTTATTGTTTTCCTTTATCAAAAAATACCATGTTGTAAAAAATTCAGAAAAGTAATTTAACTCTCTGTTTTTAATTGAGTTATAAAAAAAAATACCATAACTCAACCGAAATTTATCACATGGTACTTTTTCAAACCTGAATTCGAAATCAGAGAGTACCATCAAAAATTCCATTGAAAAAACCGTGCTTCCCGTTGCTAAAAGCTGCCAGAAAGTGCCAGACACAAAGACAAAAAAGCCCGCAGTTACGCGGACTTAGAGGTGCTTTACTGCTTTTACGTGCAGGCTGTTGCCAGACGCGAAATCATTCCCACTCGATCGTCGCCGGCGGCTTACCGCTGATGTCATAGACTACGCGGGAAATACCGTTCACTTCGTTGATGATGCGGTTGGAGACGCGGCCGAGGAAGTCGTACGGCAGGTGCGCCCAGTGAGCGGTCATAAAGTCGATGGTTTCGACCGCACGCAGGGAAACAACCCAGTCGTATTTACGGCCATCGCCCATCACGCCGACGGAACGAACCGGCAGGAACACGGTGAACGCCTGGCTAACCTTGTTATACAGGTCGGCTTTGTGCAGCTCTTCGATGAAGATAGCGTCCGCGCGACGCAGCAGGTCGCAGTACTCTTTCTTCACTTCGCCCAGCACGCGAACGCCGAGGCCCGGACCCGGGAACGGGTGACGATACAGCATGTCGTACGGCAGGCCCAGCTCGAGGCCGATTTTACGCACTTCGTCTTTGAACAGCTCTTTCAGCGGTTCAACGAGGCCCATCTTCATCTCTTTCGGCAGGCCGCCCACGTTGTGGTGAGATTTGATAACGTGCGCTTTGCCGGTCGCGGAGGCCGCAGACTCGATCACGTCAGGGTAGATAGTCCCCTGCGCCAGCCACTTCACGTCTTCCAGCTTCAGCGCTTCTTCATCGAATAGCTCAACGAACACGCGGCCGATAATTTTACGTTTCGCTTCCGGATCGTTCTCACCGGCCAGCTCGCCAAGGAAACGATCTTCCGCGGCAACGTGGATGATGTTCAGGCCGAAGCGGTCGCCAAACATGTCCATCACCTGCTCGGCTTCGTTCAGGCGCAGCAGGCCGTTATCAACGAACACGCAGGTCAGGTTTTTGCCAATCGCCCGATGCAGCAGCATAGCGGTGACGGAAGAGTCGACGCCGCCGGACAGGCCGAGGATCACCTTATCGTCGCCAACCTGCTGACGGATGCGCTCAATGGCATCATCAATAATCTTCGCAGGCGTCCACAGCGCTTCACACTGGCAGATTTCGCGCACGAAGCGGTCCAGCATACGCAGGCCCTGGCGGGTGTGGGTCACTTCCGGGTGGAACTGCACGCCGTAGAAGCGTTTTTTTTCGTTAGCCATAATGGCGAACGGACAGGTCTCGGTGCTGGCAACGGTTACGAAGTCTGACGGGATGGCGGTGACTTTATCGCCATGGCTCATCCAGACGTCGAGCAGCGGCTTGCCGTCGGCGCTGAGCGAATCTTCAATGCCATGGATCAGCGCGCTGTCGGTTTGTACTTCAACCTGCGCGTAGCCGAACTCACGCTCGCTGGAAGCCTCAACGTGGCCGCCCAGCTGCATTGCCATGGTCTGCATGCCGTAGCACACGCCAAAGACCGGCACGCCCGCTTCAAAAACGTATTCCGGCGCGCGCGGGCTGTTATCTTCAGTGGTGCTTTCCGGGCCGCCGGAAAGAATGATGCCGCTTGGGTTGAATTCACGGATCTGAGCTTCAGTCACGTCCCAGGCCCACAGTTCGCAGTAAACGCCTAATTCACGTACGCGACGCGCAACCAGCTGGGTGTACTGAGAACCGAAGTCGAGGATAAGAATGCGATGTTTATGAATGTTGTCCGTCATTGACGTTTATTCCAGAGCAGTAGCAATTAAATAAAATCGCCCGGCACATGGCCGGGCGATGAAAATCAGGAGCCCATGCGGTAGTTCGGGGATTCCTTGGTGATCGTCACGTCGTGAACGTGGCTTTCCTGGATGCCAGCACCGCTGATACGCACGAATTCCGCTTTGGTACGCAGGGTGTCGATGGTACCACAGCCGGTCAGACCCATACAGGAACGCAGGCCGCCCATCTGCTGGTGAATGATCTCTTTCAGGCGGCCTTTGTAGGCTACGCGGCCTTCGATACCTTCCGGTACCAGTTTGTCAGCCGCGTTATCGCTCTGGAAGTAGCGGTCGGAGGAGCCTTTGGACATCGCGCCCAGGGAGCCCATACCGCGGTAGGATTTGTATGAACGGCCCTGGTAAAGCTCAATTTCGCCCGGGGACTCTTCGGTACCCGCCAGCATCGAGCCAACCATCACCGCCGCTGCGCCCGCGGCAATCGCCTTCGCGATATCGCCGGAGAAGCGGATGCCGCCGTCGGCGATAACCGGGATCCCGGTGCCTTCCAGCGCTTCGACGGCGTCAGAAACGGCGGTAATCTGCGGAACGCCTACCCCGGTAACGATACGCGTGGTGCAGATAGAGCCAGGACCAATCCCGACCTTCACCGCGCTCACGCCGGCTTCAGCCAGTGCGCGTGCGCCGGCACCGGTCGCCACGTTGCCGCCGATGATTTGCAGGTTCGGATATTTTGCCCGCGTTTCGCGAATGCGCTGCAGAACGCCTTCAGAGTGGCCGTGGGAGGAGTCGATCAGCAGAACGTCAACGCCTGCGGCAACCAGCGCATCAACGCGATCTTCGTTACCGGCACCGGCGCCAACCGCCGCGCCTACGCGCAGACGACCGTGCTCATCTTTACAGGCGTTCGGTTTACGTTCTGCTTTCTGGAAATCTTTAACGGTAATCATGCCGATCAGGTGGAAGCTCTCGTCCACTACCAGCGCTTTCTCAACGCGCTTCTCGTGCATTTTAGCAAACACGACTTCGCGGGTTTCGCCTTCACGCACGGTCACCAGACGCTCTTTCGGGGTCATATAAACGCTAACGGCCTGGTTCATGTCGGTAACGAAGCGCACGTCGCGGCCGGTGATGATCCCGACCAGCTCGTTATCTTCGGTAACCACTGGATAGCCGGCGAAACCGTTGCGCGCGGTCAGCTCTTTCACTTCGCGAAGGGTGGTGGTTGGCAGTACGGTCTGCGGGTCAGACACCACGCCGGACTCATGTTTCTTCACGCGGCGAACTTCTTCCGCCTGGCGCTCGATGGACATGTTTTTATGAATAAAGCCGATGCCGCCTTCCTGGGCGAGGGCAATTGCCAGACGCGCTTCCGTCACGGTATCCATAGCCGCAGAGAGCATAGGAATATTCAGACGAATTGTTTTCGTCAGCTGAGTGCTGAGATCGGCGGTATTCGGCAGAACGGTAGAATGAGCGGGAACGAGGAGAACGTCGTCAAACGTCAGAGCTTCTTTAGCGATACGTAGCATGGGCAATATCTCGACCAGGGTGGATAAATATTGCCGTGGCATTATACAGAGCGTAACCGATTGCATCTACCCTTTTTTGCAAATAATACTTGCTATCGCCTCCCGGCAGGTTACTATCGACTGATTAACCTGCTGATTTAAAGTTTGATCTTGCTCACATGTTACCATCTCAATCCCCCGCAATTTTTACGGTCAGCCGCCTAAACCAGACGGTTCGCCTGCTGCTGGAACAGGAAATGGGCCAGGTCTGGATCAGCGGCGAGATCTCTAATTTCAGCCAGCCCTCTTCCGGCCACTGGTACTTCACCTTAAAAGACGATAACGCCCAGGTGCGCTGTGCGATGTTCCGCAACAGCAACCGCCGCGTCACCTTCCGCCCGCAGCACGGACAGCAGGCGCTGGTGCGCGCCAACATCACGCTCTACGAGCCGCGCGGCGACTATCAGATCATCGTCGAAAGCATGCAGCCCGCCGGTGAAGGGCTGCTGCAGCAGAAGTACGAACAGCTAAAAGCGCAGCTGGCGGCAGAAGGCCTGTTCGACCAGCAGCACAAGCAGCCGCTCCCCTCCCCGGCCCACTGCGTGGGGGTCATTACCTCCAAAACCGGCGCCGCGCTGCACGATATTTTGCAGGTCCTCAAACGCCGCGATCCCTCTCTGCCGGTTATCGTTTATCCAACGACGGTGCAGGGTGAGGACGCGCCGGGGCAGATCGTTCGCGCCATCGCGTTAGCCAACCAGCGCCGGGAGTGCGACGTGCTGATCGTCGGCCGCGGCGGCGGTTCGCTGGAAGATCTGTGGAGCTTTAACGATGAGCGGGTGGCGCGGGCAATTTTTGCCAGCCGCATTCCGGTCGTCAGCGCCGTCGGCCATGAAACCGACGTAACGATTGCCGATTTTGTCGCCGACCTGCGGGCGCCTACGCCCTCCGCGGCGGCCGAGATCGTCAGCCGTAACCAGCGGGAGCTGCTGCGCCAGCTCCAGTCCGGGCAGCAGCGTCTGGAAATGGCGATGGACTACTTCCTCGCTAACCGCCATCGCCGGTTTACCCAGCTTTTCCACCGCCTGCAGCAGCAGCATCCGCAGCTGCGCCTGGTCCGT
>NZ_JAQGFU010000003.1:0-108794 GCF_030078455.1 Klebsiella sp. Ech2A
TGAGGCCCGAAGGTCCCCCACTTTGGTCTTGCGACGTTATGCGGTATTAGCTACCGTTTCCAGTAGTTATCCCCCTCCATCAGGCAGTTTCCCAGACATTACTCACCCGTCCGCCGCTCGTCACCCGAGAGCAAGCTCTCTGTGCTACCGCTCGACTTGCATGTGTTAGGCCTGCCGCCAGCGTTCAATCTGAGCCATGATCAAACTCTTCAATTTAAGTTTGATGCTCGTGAATTAAACTTCGTAATGAATTACGTATGTTCACTCATGAGACTTGG
The DNA here is from genome assembly GCF_030078455.1 of Klebsiella sp. Ech2A. NCBI lineage: Bacteria > Pseudomonadati > Pseudomonadota > Gammaproteobacteria > Enterobacterales > Enterobacteriaceae > Klebsiella > Klebsiella sp. Ech2A. The sequence continues at coordinate 279 of NZ_JAQGFU010000003.1, forward strand.
TATTCATTTTTCGTCCGAGGACGTTAAGAATCCATGTCACTTTGAGTGCCCACACAGATTGTCTGATAAATTGTTAAAGAGCAGTGCAACGCGGCTTTCGCTCACCGTTGCGAGGTGGCGTATATTACGCTTTCCTCTTTCAGAGTCAACCCTTTAATTCAGGATTTTTCTCTTCAACCGAACCGGCTAGTTGCTGTGAAGTGATTCACATCCGCCGTGTCAGTGGGAGCGCATTATAGGGATCCCATTTTATTGCACAAGTCTTTTATCGATCTTTTTTTCCGGATGATGCTTTTTCGCCCTTTTCGCAGCGTTATTGTTCGATCTGCTTAGTTTTTACCACAACAAAGGGTTGCAGGCGGCGGAGAAAGCCACCAAAGTCTTCGCACAACCCTGAATTATCGAGGTAAGCATGTCCGCAAATTTACGTCCCTATAAAGATTTATTCCCACAAACAGGCCTGCGCGTGATGATCGATGCCACCAGCGTAGCGATCGGCGATGTCAGGATGGCTGATGATGTCAGCATCTGGCCACTGGTTGCCATTCGCGGAGACGTTAACTATGTGCAAATCGGCCCTCGCACCAATATCCAGGACGGTAGCGTGCTGCATGTCACCCATAAATCCTCCTATAACCCGCAGGGTAATCCCCTGATCGTTGGGGAAGATGTCACCATCGGCCATAAAGTCATGCTGCACGGCTGCACCATAGGTAATCGGGTACTGGTGGGAATGGGATCAATTCTGCTGGATGGTGTCGTCATAGAGGATGACGTCATGATCGGTGCCGGTAGTCTGGTACCGCAGAATAAGCGGCTGGCAGGCGGCTATCTTTACTTTGGCAACCCGGTGAAACAAATCCGCCCCCTGACGGAGGCGGAAATAGCGGGACTGATCTATTCAGCAAACAACTACGTGAAATGGAAGAACGATTACCTGGATCAGGAAAACCAAACCCAGCCCTGATCGTCTTCCTGCTGGTCACGGATCATCTCATCCGCTTCTTCTTCCAGATCCCAGCGATGTTCGCGAAATGCAGCCAGCCACTGCGCTGGCTCTTTTCCACCAAAGCGTTTTTCTAGCGTTACGCTGCTCATTGCGCAGGTCAGCTGCATACCATGAACCAACGCGGGGAATGTAATGCACTGTTTTTCAGTATCCCACTCTTCCCTGTCAGGAAACTGAATCGCCTGATTCACGGATTCAATTCCTTATGCAAGGTTTGAATCACCGGAGTAATGTCTGGCAGTACGCCATGCCAGAGTAATACGGCATGGGCGGCCTGGGCCACCAGCATACCTAAACCGTCAGCACACTTTTTTGCACCATGCTCCTGGCACCAGCTCAGAAACGGCGTATTGCCCTGCTGATAAAACATGTCGTAGCAATGAACGTGCGTATTAATTAACGCAGCGGGTATCGCTGGGACCTCCCCGCCAATACCGCTGGAGGTCGCATTAATGATGAGATCAAACTCATGTTCAGCCAGCGTATCCATTTCCAGCGCACGAATACTGCCGGTATGAGAAAAGAGCGCCGCCAGTTCATGCGCGCGGGAGCTGGTGCGGTTGACAATCGTCACGGCGCAATCGAGGGACAGAAGCGGTAACAGCACGCCGCGCGATGCGCCTCCCGCCCCGATAAGCAGGACACGAAAGCCAGGTTTAATAAAACCGAGCCGCTCCAGATCGCTCAATAACCCAATGCCATCGGTGTTATCCCCCAGCAAACGGCCATCTTCCAGACGTTTCAGAGTATTCACGGCCCCGGCCAGCGCCGCTCGCTCGGTAAGCTCATCGGCGCGAGCGAACGCTTCCTCTTTAAACGGAACGGTAACGTTGGCGCCTCGCCCCCCTTCATTAAAGAAAGCATTCAGGGTACTGATAAATTCATCTCGTGGCGCCAGAATACGTCCGTACGGATGTGCAATCTGCAGCTGCTGCGCAAAAAGCTGATGGATAGCGGGCGATTTGCTGTGAGCGATAGGATTTCCAAAGACTGCGTAGCTTTCCATCACTTACCCCTGGCGGAAGAGTTCGCCCGTCAGGGCGTCGCGAATTTCAGACGGATTCTGACGACCGCCAGTTAACCCATTAACCACCGGAAAATCGGCGCCAAACTGGGCGTGAACTTCAGCCGTGGTGCGACAGGGAGGCTGGCCGGATAAATTCGCACTGGTCGAGACCAGCGGTTTTCCATAGGCCTCGCATAGCTCAACCACCAGAGGGTGATCGGTAACGCGTACCGCCAGAGAGTCAAAACGCCCGGTCAACCAGCGCGGAGTTGTTTTACGCGCCGGAAAGACGAACGTCACCGGTCCAGGCCAGCAGCTAAAAATTGTCGCCAGCTGCGCCTCACTAAGCTGAGATTCATCTATATAAGGAAGTAGCTGTTCAAAGCGGGCGGCGATAAGAATCAGGCCTTTCTCGACCGGCCGCTGCTTGAGGTCCAGCAGGCGCATGACGGCCGTTTCGCTGTCGGGATCGCAGCCAACGCCAAAAACGGCTTCTGTGGGATAGGCGATGACGTGTTCGGTATTCAGAACCGCCACTGCATGGGCGACGGTTTCTGATTGCAGGTTATTATTCACTGATTTGTTCCGCCGATATCGGCTTTCCACATTGTTTACTGGCACAAAAGCATTTAACGCCCTGCGCCGTTTTCTTTTCGATTAATAGCGGATAGTGGCATTCAGGACACTCGCCCGCTATCGGTTTGAAGTTAATGACGAACTGGCAATCGGGGTAACGATCGCAGGAGTGAAAAGTTTTGCCAAAACGAGAGCGGCGCTGAACCAAATGTCCCTGACCACACTGCGGGCACGCGATAGCCGTCTCATCGGGCTTATCAATGAGTTCAGTATGCTGGCATTGCGGATAGCTGCTGCAGCCAATAAACATACCGAAGCGTCCCTGACGCAGCACCATCACGGCGCCGCAGGATGGACACTCCTGCCCCTCCAGCACTTTAACGATATGTCCGTCCGCCTGACTTTTCAGGGGACGGACGTAGTTACAGTCCGGATAGTGCGAACAGCCAAGAAACGGTCCATGCTTCCCGGAGCGGATTACCAGTTCAGCCCCGCACTGTGGACAGGGCTCATTTTTACGCACCTGAAACAGTGCTGATTTGGTCATAAATACTCGACGTTGCTGCAAAAAGATTAATGCAGCATACCTTCATTTACTTCGAAGAGTAATTCTTCCATCTGCTGGTAGGCGTTTTCACAGCCCGGAATATTAAACAGCACCATCAGGATCACCCATTTAAGGTCTTCCAGTTCAAACTCTGCCGTATCCAGCGCCAGAACGCGTTCTATTACCATTTCTCGCGTTTCGAGGTTCAACACCTGAATTTGCTCGAGGAATAATAAGAATCCTCGGCAACTAGCATCCAGACGCTGACACTCTTCTTCGGTGTAAATCCGTAAAGAGAGTGGGTCAGAAGCCAGCTGCATGGGCGCGACAAGGCCTTCCTGATAATCAGCCAGTTTCTCGAGCCACATCAGCGCGTTATAAATATCTTCCCGTTCAAAACCGGCGTCGGTGAGATCCCGGGTCAGCTTATCCTGGTCTACGCGCATTTCTGCTTCGTTATGGATGTAAGTCTCAAACAAATACATGAGTACGTCGAACATGGCTTGCCCTCCTTAATCGGACATAGCCGCCGGGTACAGCTGCGATCCAGCCTGCTAACTCCAGTTCAAGTAGCTGAGCTACGGTCACTGGTACAGATTGGCCGGCACGTTCAGCGACAACGTCAACAGGTGTTACCTCATCTCCTACGTTAGCCAGGAGCTCGGGAAATGGCAATGCTACGGGTGGCCGATCCGTGCAATTATTTATGTCGTACGGCGTCTCGCGCAGCCATAGCAGCTCATGCTGCCAGTATTCGACGATATCCTCGGGCGCCGTAACGGGGACTGCGCCCTGCTTGATGAGCCAATGCGGGCCCTCTGAGCCTGGGCTGCCTATCGGCCCGGGCAGCGCAAAAACCTCCCTTCCCTGTTCAAGTGCACAGCGGACGGTAACCAACGAGCCGCTTCTCAATGCGGCCTCCACAACCAATACCCCAATACTCAAGCCGCTGATAATCCGGTTACGGCGAGGGAAATTTCCAGGTAATGGCGGTGTGGTGAGAGGAAACTCAGACAGCAGCGCCCCTCCGCTATCGACAATCTGCCTTGCTAAAGCGGCGTGCCGACGCGGGTAAATATCCCCTAACCCATTCCCGAGCACCGCAATACTCTTTCCATTCGCGACAAGCGCGCCGCGATGGGCAACGCCGTCTATACCAATCGCCAGCCCGCTGGTAATCGTGATGCCATAGCGCGCCAGGGCTTCGCTGAACACTCGCCCCCAGCGTTCGCCGTACCAGGAGTGCGCGCGGCTACCGACAACCGCTAGCTGCCGGCTCTGCAAAATAGCGAGGTCACCTTTAACCAAAAGCGCGCCGGGATAATCAGCGGTTGCGCGCAGCTGCGGTGGATAGAGAGGACTGTCGGCCGAGAGCAGATGGTGCTCTGGCTGTTCCAGCCACTCCTGAGCGGCGTCGATATCCCGCTGGCCAAAGGTCAAAAATTGCCTCGCCTGCGCCACGCTCAGGCCGCAGAGACGTAAAGCTTCACTATCAAGCCCGGCCGCGGTGCCTATCCGGCGAGCGACGGTCACCATCGTCTCACCATACAGGCCGTTTACCCTCATCAGGCGGAGCCAAATCTCTGCAGGCACCATCCATACTCCCCTGCCATAAGCGGCTTTAACAATCCTTGCGATTGGACAGTGAGACTGTCAATTAGAAGGGGTTTTGTCTAGAATAGAGGTAATAATCTTATCAACTCCTGAATACGACTCTGGATCTTTATGGCAGTTTTGCAAGTGTTACATATTCCGGACGAGCGCCTTCGCAAAGTCGCCGAGCCGGTAAAAGAAGTCAATGCAGAAATTCAGCGTATCGTCGATGATATGTTCGAGACGATGTACGCGGAAGAGGGTATTGGCCTGGCGGCAACGCAGGTTGATATCCATCAGCGCATTATTGTTATTGATGTGTCGGAGAACCGTGAAGGTCAGCTGGTGTTAATTAACCCTGAGCTGCTGGAAAAAGACGGTGAAACCGGTATTGAAGAAGGCTGCCTGTCCATTCCGGAACAGCGTGCGCTGGTACCACGTGCCGAAACCGTGAAAATCCGTGCCCTGGATCGTGAAGGCAAGCCGTTCGAACTGGATGCTGACGGCCTGCTGGCTATCTGTATTCAGCATGAAATGGATCATCTGGTAGGCAAACTGTTCATCGATTATCTGTCGCCGCTCAAACAACAGCGCATTCGTCAGAAAGTTGAAAAACTGGATCGTTTGCGTACGCGTGTCTGAGGACAAGGATTAACGTGTCACAATCACTACGTATTATTTTTGCGGGTACACCCGATTTTGCAGCGCGTCATCTTGACGCGCTGTTGTCGTCTGAGCACCAGATCGTTGGCGTTTTTACTCAGCCCGATCGCCCCGCTGGCCGCGGTAAAAAGCTTATGCCGAGTCCGGTAAAAGTTCTGGCTGAAGCCAACAATTTGCCGGTATTCCAGCCCGCATCCCTGCGTCCACAGGAAAACCAGGAGCTGGTCTCCTCGCTTAATGCCGATGTTATGGTGGTTGTCGCCTACGGACTGATTCTGCCCAAAGCGGTTCTGGATATGCCGCGCCTTGGCTGTATTAACGTCCACGGTTCCCTGCTGCCTCGCTGGCGCGGTGCCGCCCCTATTCAGCGTTCATTATGGGCCGGCGATACGGAAACAGGCGTAACGATTATGCAGATGGACGTCGGTCTCGATACCGGCGATATGCTGTATAAGCTATCCTGCCCAATAACCGCAAAAGATACCAGCGCCAGCCTGTATGACAAGCTTGCAAGCCTCGGCCCGCAGGGGCTGCTGGATACGCTGACCCAGTTAGCTAACGCAGCCACTCAACCAGAAGTCCAGGATGAAGCCTTAGCCACCTACGCTGAGAAGCTCAGCAAAGAAGAAGCCCGTATCGACTGGTCACTTTCAGCCGAACAGCTCGAACGCTGTATCCGCGCCTTCAATCCGTGGCCGATGAGCTGGCTGGAAATTGACGATCAGCCGGTGAAGGTTTGGCAGGCGTCGGCCATTGCCGAAGCCAGTACCGCTGAGCCTGGCACCATTGTGGCTGCCAGCAAGCAGGGTATTCAGGTGGCAACCGGCAACGGTATTCTGAATCTGGAATCCCTGCAGCCGGCAGGTAAAAAAGCGATGAGCGCCCAGGATTTGCTAAATTCTCGCCGGGAGTGGTTTATCCCAGGTAACCGTCTTTCCTGACGGTAGTCCCTTCTAAAGCCCGGATCTACCGGGCCTTTTTATTTTTACGGTTATGAAAAAAAATCTTAATTTACGTAGTCTGGCGGCTCAGGCCGTTGAACAGGTTGTCGAGAAGGGCCAGTCGTTAAGCAACGTGCTGCCGCCTTTGCAGCAGAAAGTCGGTGAAAAAGATAAAGCACTGCTGCAGGAGCTGTGCTTTGGCGTCCTGCGCACTCTCAGTCAGATGGAATGGCTGATCAATAAGCTGATGGCTCGCCCGATGACGGGAAAACAGCGCACCGTTCACTATTTAATTATGGTCGGCTTTTATCAACTGCTGCACACCCGCATTCCCGCCCATGCAGCGCTGGCAGAAACGGTTGAGGGCGCGGTAGCCATTAAACGCCCGCAGCTCAAAGGGCTGATCAACGGCGTACTGCGCCAGTTCCAGCGTCAGCAGGAAGAATTGCTTGGCGAATTCGCCAAAAGCGAGAGCCGCTTCCTGCATCCCGCATGGTTAATCAAACGGATTCAAAAAGCCTGGCCACAGCAGTGGCAGGCCATCGCGGATGCCAACAACCAGCGTCCGCCGATGTGGCTACGCGTTAATCGCAATCACCACTCACGCGATGAGTGGCTGGCGCTCCTTGAAGAGGTAGGCATGCAGGGTTTTCCTCACCCCGACTATCCGGACGCCGTTCGTCTGGCGACGCCGGCGCCTGTACAGGCCTTGCCCGGCTTTGAGCAAGGCTGGGTCACCGTTCAGGATGCTTCCGCTCAAGGCTGCATGCGCTACCTGACTCCGGAAAATGGCGAAAAGATCCTCGACCTTTGCGCCGCGCCCGGCGGAAAAACAACCCATATCCTGGAAGTCGCCCCGCAGGCCAGCGTAATGGCTGTCGACATCGATGAGCAACGGCTGTCCCGTGTCTATGACAACCTGAAGCGTCTGGGAATGAAAGCCCAGGTAAAACAGGGTGATGGTAGATATCCAGCGCAGTGGTGCGATGATGAAAAATTCGATCGTATTCTGCTCGATGCGCCCTGCTCGGCAACTGGCGTCATTCGCCGCCATCCGGATATTAAATGGCTGCGTCGTGACCGTGATATCGCGGAGCTGGCGCAGCTTCAGGCTGAGATTCTTGACGCCATCTGGGGGCATTTAAAACCCGGTGGCACCCTGGTCTATGCGACCTGCTCAATTCTGCCGGAAGAAAATAGCCAGCAAATTGCGGCATTCCTGGCACGCACGCCTGATGCAGAACTTAGCATTACCGGGACACCTGAGCAGCCAGGACAGCAAAATCTGCCCGGTGCGGAAGAGGGTGACGGGTTCTTTTACGCTAAGCTGATCAAACATCGGAAATAATGGATCACTGCTGATGAAGATTATTATTCTGGGCGCCGGACAGGTTGGCGGAACTCTCGCGGAAAACCTCGTCGGAGAGAACAACGATATTACCCTGGTTGATACCAACGGTGACCGCCTGCGCAGCCTGCAGGATAAGTTTGACCTGCGTGTTGTTCAGGGGCATGGCTCTCATCCGCGCGTACTGCGCGAAGCCGGAGCGGATGATGCCGACATGCTGGTTGCCGTCACCAGTTCTGATGAAACCAATATGGTGGCCTGCCAGGTCGCCTATTCCCTGTTTAATACCCCTAATCGCATTGCCCGTATTCGTTCTCCGGACTACGTGCGTGACGCCGATAAGCTTTTCCACTCTGAAGCCGTGCCGATTGACCATTTGATCGCGCCGGAACAGCTTGTTATCGACAATATTTATCGCCTGATTGAGTATCCAGGCGCGCTGCAGGTCGTAAACTTTGCCGAAGGGAAAGTAAGTCTGGCGGTTGTTAAAGCCTACTACGGTGGTCCGCTGGTCGGCAACGCGCTCTCGACAATGCGTGAACACATGCCGCATATCGACACGCGCGTGGCGGCGATTTTCCGTCACGATCGCCCTATTCGACCCCAGGGTTCCACCATTGTTGAAGCCGGCGATGAAGTATTCTTTATCGCCGCCTCCCAGCATATTCGTGCCGTGATGAGCGAGCTGCAGCGCCTGGAGAAACCCTACAAGCGCATCATGCTGGTTGGCGGCGGAAATATCGGTGCGGGTCTGGCCCATCGGCTGGAAAAAGACTATAGCGTCAAGTTAATTGAACGCGATCAGCAGCGCGCCGCCGAGCTGGCGGAAAAGCTGCAAAACACCATCGTCTTTTATGGTGACGCCTCGGATCAGGAGCTCCTCGCAGAAGAACATATCGATCAAGTCGACCTCTTCATTGCCGTTACCAATGATGACGAAGCCAACATCATGTCCGCAATGCTGGCCAAGCGGATGGGCGCCAAAAAGGTCATGGTGCTTATTCAGCGAAAAGCCTACGTCGATCTGGTTCAGGGCAGCGTTATCGATATCGCTATCTCCCCGCAGCAGGCGACAATTTCCGCGCTGCTGAGTCATGTCCGTAAAGCCGATATCGTGGGCGTCTCTTCCCTGCGCCGCGGCGTAGCTGAAGCGATCGAAGCCGTCGCCCATGGAGATGAAAGCACCTCGCGCGTCGTGGGTCGGTCGATCGATGAGATCAAGCTCCCCCCGGGGACGATCATTGGCGCCGTGGTTCGCGGAAATGACGTGATGATCGCCAATAATAATTTACGTATTGAGCAGGGCGATCACGTAATTATGTTTCTGACCGACAAAAAATTTATCTCCGATGTCGAACGGCTGTTCCAGCCAAGTCCTTTCTTCCTGTAATTTATTTGGGCGCCGGTATCGCGCCCATATCCATTAACCTTTATTTATCAATGGATAATATTTTTATGCAATTATTCAACAATAATGGAAAATGGAAATACATTTGATAAACTTATCTCTGTCAGCTGGTTCAAGGAGAATGAAATGAGTATTTTAAAAGAGTTTCGCGACTTCGCGATGCGCGGGAATGTGGTCGATCTAGCAGTGGGTGTCATCATTGGTGCAGCGTTCGGTAAAATTGTATCGTCGCTGGTTGCCGATATTATTATGCCGCCGCTTGGCTTACTTATTGGTGGGATCGATTTTAAATCTTTTGCCGTCACGCTGCGCGATGCTCAGGGAGATATCCCGGCCGTTGTAATGCATTATGGCGTGTTTATTCAGAACGTTTTTGACTTCGTTATCGTAGCGTTTGCCATCTTTATGGCAATTAAACTGATGAATAATCTGAACCGTAAAAAAGAAGAGGCCCCTGCAGCTCCGCCGGCACCGACTAAAGAAGAAGTGCTGCTGAGTGAAATTCGTGACCTGTTAAAAGAGCAGAACAACCGCTCGTAATCAGGCTACAGAAAGCAGAAAGCCAGTGGTAAAAAAGTGATTCACTTTCTTGCCACTGGCCTCCCGGTCACCCCGTACTGCATATTTTTCTTTTCGCTGATAGCTTCCTTTCCCTTTCTTGTTTTTCTCAACGCGTTGCCTGAATAGCGGGTCATGAAGCAGTGCCTCGATGGCATTATCTTTTATTTGCCCTTTAGTGTGCTGATAGCGACTCATAGTAACTCCTGATAGTGAATGAGATCGACGCGAGTGTAGATCTCCGCACGCAAAAAATCAACGTCCTGCATTACCGTTGCTGGCCCCCTGCTCAAGCGCTTCAAGAATGGAGCAGTAGACGCTGCTGTGAGCGCTACCGCAGCATGCGTCGTTAAGCCTCTGTAAGGATCGGCGCATCGTCTGTAATTCCTTAATACGCGATTCCACTTCGCTCAGGCGCGCCTGTACGATCCCTTTTGATTCCTGGCAGGTATGGTGTTCAGGATCGATGCGGATCGACAGCAGTTCGCGGATCGATTCAAGCGTGAAGCCCAGCTGCCGCGCGTAACGGATAAAACGTAGCCGCTGAAGGTCATTGTCGGTATAAAGGCGAAATCCCCCCTCAGTACGAACATCGTGGGCCATCATCTGCTGCTTTTCGTAGTAGCGAATGGTGTCGGGTGTGACATCCGCCAGCTTCGCGAGCTCACCGATACGATACATACTTACTCCTCACTCATTTTGTTTTGCAGCCTGGCAGAATACTCACCGCGCAGAAAATCTGTGTTGAGCCCGGCCTGGCGTAGCTTTAGCTCGAGCAAAGCAAGCCTACGGCTCAGTTCGGCATGCTGCGGGTCATCCTGACGAACGACGTTAAGCAAATCAACCAGCTCAACGGCTTCTCTACGATGTTCCAGTTCAGGAGGTAGACAGCCGGCGTTCTTGAGTAAACGGTAGCTGACGCGTAGCTCAGGTGGTACATGCAGATCGTCATCCAGGGTCAGCGGTTCACCGCGGCCGGGAAGATTATCGAAATCACCTTTATTTTGTGCGTCAAGGATATGGCGTTCTGCCCACTGATCCAGCAACCACATCATACGGCTCCGGGGATGAACAAAAAGAATACAGATAGTGTAATGAAGCAGAGATGTGGAGGATATAAAAAAACCCGCCGAGGCGGGTTTTTTTACGTTACTACAGATTACTCTGCAGCAGCTTCTGCTTTCGGCTCAGCACGATCAACCAGCTCGATGTATGCCATCGGCGCGTTGTCGCCTGCACGGAAGCCACACTTCAGAATGCGAGTGTAACCACCGGCGCGGCTCGCAAAACGCGGGCCCAGCTCGTTAAACAGTTTTGCCACGATCTCGTTATCACGAGTACGGGCGAATGCCAGACGACGATTAGCTACGCTATCAGTCTTGGCAAGAGTAATCAGCGGCTCAACTACGCGACGCAGTTCTTTCGCTTTCGGCAGGGTCGTCTTGATGATTTCATGACGAACCAGCGAACCAGCCATGTTACGGAACATAGCCTGGCGATGGCTGCTGTTGCGGTTCAGTTGACGACCACTCTTACGATGGCGCATGACCTTATCCTTCTCAGTAAAACCTTAACCTGTGATCCGGTTACTCGTCAGCAATGCTTGCCGGTGGCCAGTTTTCCAGGCGCATGCCCAGAGACAGACCACGTGAAGCCAGCACGTCTTTAATCTCAGTAAGAGATTTTTTACCCAGGTTCGGCGTTTTCAGCAACTCAACCTCGGTACGCTGTACCAGATCACCGATATAGTGGATAGCTTCTGCCTTCAGGCAGTTAGCAGAGCGGACAGTCAATTCGAGATCGTCAACAGGGCGCAGCAGGATCGGATCGAATTCTGGTTTCTCTTCTTTCACTTCCGGCTGACGTACATCACGTAAGTCAACGAAAGCTTCAAGTTGTTCTGCCAGGATGGTTGCCGCACGACGAATCGCCTCTTCAGGATCGATTGTGCCGTTGGTTTCCATTTCGATGACCAGCTTGTCCAGGTCGGTACGCTGTTCTACACGCGCTGCTTCAACATTGTAGGCAATACGCTCTACGGGGCTGTAGCATGCGTCGACCAGCAGACGGCCGATTGGGCGCTCATCTTCTTCCGAATGAATTCGGGCAGAAGCCGGCACATAACCACGACCGCGCTGAACTTTGATACGCATGCTAATAGCAGCGTTCTCATCGGTCAGGTGGCAGATCACATGTTGCGGCTTGACGATTTCGACATCACCATCATGGGTGATGTCGGCTGCGGTCACAGGGCCAATGCCAGATTTATTCAAAGTAAGGATAACTTCATCTTTACCCTGAACTCTCACCGCCAGCCCTTTCAGGTTGAGCAGGATTTCAAGGATATCTTCCTGAACGCCTTCTTTGGTGCTGTACTCATGAAGTACACCATCAATCTCAACCTCGGTCACCGCGCAACCCGGCATCGATGAGAGCAGAATACGGCGCAGTGCGTTACCCAGAGTATGGCCAAAGCCACGCTCTAAAGGCTCAAGGGTCACCTTGGCGTGCGTCGAACTCACTTGCTCGATATCGACCAGGCGCGGTTTTAGAAACTCTGTCACAGAACCCTGCATTGTGTCCTCTCTTTGGTACTAAGCTTTACTTGGAGTAAAGCTCGACGATCAGGTGTTCGTTAATGTCCGCAGACAGATCAGAACGTTCCGGCTGACGCTTGAACGTACCTTCCATCTTGCCAGCATCAACTTCCAGCCAGGTTGGCTTTTCACGCTGCTCAGCCAGCTCCAGAGCGGCTTTCACGCGAGATTGCTTTTTCGCTTTCTCACGAATGCTGACGACGTCGTTCGCTTTAACCTGATAAGAAGCGATGTTAACAACACGACCGTTTACCATGATAGCTTTGTGGCTAACCAGCTGACGTGATTCAGCACGAGTTGCGCCGAAGCCCATACGGTATACAACGTTGTCCAGACGACCTTCCAGCAGAGCCAACAGGTTTTCACCGGTGTTGCCTTTCAGACGTGCTGCTTCTTTATAGTAGTTACGGAACTGACGCTCCAGCACACCGTACATACGGCGAACTTTTTGCTTTTCACGCAACTGCACACCATAGTCAGACAGACGCGGTTTACGCGCACCGTGCTGGCCAGGAGCTTGTTCAATTTTACACTTGGTATCGATCGCGCGAACGCCAGACTTAAGGAACAGGTCTGTGCCCTCACGACGGCTCAGCTTGAGCTTAGGACCCAAATATCTTGCCATTTTCTTTCTCCAACAATCCTAGAAACGAGCGCGTTATACGCGACGTTTTTTCGGCGGACGACAACCGTTATGAGGGATCGGAGTCACATCAGTAATATTAGTGATGCGGAAACCAGCGGCGTTCAGAGCACGAATAGTAGATTCGCGACCCGGACCCGGACCTTTGACCATAACTTCCAGATTCTTGATGCCGTATTCTTTTACGGCTTCAGCGCAACGCTCTGCTGCAACCTGAGCTGCAAACGGAGTTGATTTACGCGAACCACGGAAACCGGAACCACCGGCTGTTGCCCAACCCAGTGCGTTACCCTGACGATCAGTGATGGTAACGATGGTGTTGTTAAAAGACGCATGGACATGAGCCACGCCATCAGAGACTTGTTTTCTTACACGCTTACGTGCACGAACTGGTGCCTTTGCCATTATTCAATCACCCCGATTATTTCTTGATCGGTTTACGCGGACCCTTACGGGTACGTGCGTTGGTCTTAGTACGCTGACCGCGAACCGGAAGACCACGACGATGGCGTAAACCACGATAGCAACCAAGGTCCATCAGACGCTTGATGCTCAGGGTGATTTCACGGCGCAGATCACCTTCAACGACAAATTTACCTACTGCTTCACGCAGGGATTCAATTTGTTCCTCAGACAGCTCACTGATCTTAACATTTTCAGCGATACCCGTGTCAGCACAGATGGCTTTAGAACGGGTCTTGCCGATACCGAAAATAGCAGTTAATGCGATTACGGTATGTTTGTGATCAGGAATGTTAATGCCTGCTATACGGGCCACTATGCACTCCTACTATTTAATATGTACGCACCATGCTGAAAAGCCCGTTTTCAGGATACTCAAATGGAAACGCACAGACATACAAAAGATTGGCTGGCTAATCTAGCCAGCTCAATCCAACTTTGCAAGAAAAATATGCGAATAAATCAGCCTTGGCGCTGTTTATGCTTTGGCTCGGCACTGCAAATCACACGGATGACACCATCACGCTTAACGATTTTGCAGTTACGGCATAATTTCTTGACGGAAGCACGAACTTTCATTTTTACTCTCCGTAACTTCTCAGGCGACCAGTTATCGGCCGTAGCCTTTCAGGTTCGCCTTCTTCAATGCAGACTCGTACTGACTCGACATCATCAGAGTTTGCACTTGAGCCATAAAGTCCATAATCACGACGACAACAATTAGCAGCGAGGTTCCACCGAAGTAGAACGGCACCTTCATTGCATCACGCATGAACTCCGGGATCAGGCAGATAAAGGTAATATACAGTGCACCAACCAAAGTCAGGCGAGTCATTACTTTATCGATATACTTCGCCGTTTGCTCTCCCGGACGAATTCCTGGTACAAATGCACCGGACTTCTTCAGGTTATCTGCTGTTTCACGCGGGTTGAAAACCAAAGCCGTGTAGAAGAAACAGAAGAATATGATTGCAGACGCATAGAGTAACACATAAAGCGGTTGCCCAGGCTGCAAATACAGCGAAATTGTTGTCAGCCAGTTCCAACCGGTACCGCCCCCGAACCATGACGCGATGGTTGCAGGGAACAGAATAATACTGGAAGCGAAGATTGCAGGGATTACACCCGCCATATTCACTTTCAGCGGCAAATGTGTGCTCTGTGCAGCATAGACGCGACGACCCTGTTGACGCTTCGCGTAGTTCACCACAATGCGGCGTTGACCACGTTCAACGAATACAACAAAGAAGGTCACGGCAAACACTAATACTGCAACCAATAGCAACAGGAGGAAGTGCAGGTCGCCTTGACGCGCTTGCTCGATAGTATGGGCGATGGCCGGCGGAAGACCCGCAACGATACCAGCGAAGATAATGATCGAGATACCGTTACCGATACCACGTTCAGTAATCTGTTCGCCGAGCCACATCAGGAACATCGTTCCTGTGACCAGACTTACAACAGCGGTGAAATAGAATGCAAAGCCTGGATTCATCACCAGGCCCTGCATACCAGGCATATTCGGCAGACCGGTAGCAATACCGATCGACTGGAATATCGCCAGCACCAGAGTACCGTAGCGGGTGTACTGGCTGATCTTACGACGACCAGACTCCCCTTCTTTCTTCATCTCTGCTAACGGCTGATAAACAACCGTCAACAGCTGGACAATGATCGATGCCGAAATATACGGCATGATGCCCAAGGCAAAGATAGAAGCACGGCTGAGGGCACCACCAGAGAACATGTTAAACATTTCAATGATAGTGCCTCGCTGTTGCTCAAGCAGTTTGGCAAGTACAGCGGCATCGATACCAGGGATCGGAATAAAAGAACCAATACGGAATACAATCAGCGCACCGATAACAAACAAAAGTCTGCGTTTCAGTTCGCCAAGTCCACCTTTGGCACTTTGAAAATCTAATCCCGGTTGCTTAGCCATCTGCTACTTATTCCTCAATTTTACCGCCAGCAGCTTCGATAGCAGCACGAGCACCTTTAGTCACGCGCAGGCCACGAACAGTTACCGGACGAGCTACCTCGCCAGAAAGAATCACTTTCGCGAACTCAATCTGAATACCGATAATGTTAGCTGCTTTCAGCGTGTTCAGGTCGACTACATCGCCTTCTACGTGAGCCAGATCGGAGAGACGAATCTCTGCAGTGATCATTGCTTTACGAGAAGTGAAGCCGAATTTCGGCAGACGACGGTACAGAGGCATCTGACCGCCCTCGAAACCGCGACGTACGCCACCGCCAGAACGAGAGTTCTGACCTTTGTGACCACGACCACCGGTCTTACCGAGGCCAGAACCGATACCACGACCCAGGCGCTTACCCGCCTTTTTAGAGCCTTCGGCCGGAGACAGAGTATTTAAACGCATCTCTTACTCCTCAACTTTAACCATAAAGGAAACCGCGTTGACCATACCACGAACAGCAGGAGTATCCTCGCGTTCTACGGTGTGACCAATACGACGCAGACCCAGGCCAAGCAGCGTTGCCTTGTGTTTCGGCAGACGACCGATTGCACTGCGGGTTTGAGTAATTTTAATAGTCTTTGCCATGGTTTATTTCCCCAGAATTTCTTCAACGGATTTACCACGCTTGGCAGCGACCATTTCTGGAGAATTCATATTTTCCAGGCCATCAATTGTTGCACGAACCACGTTAATCGGGTTGGTGGAACCATATGCTTTGGCCAGAACGTTATGAACTCCAGCAACTTCCAGAACGGCGCGCATTGCACCACCGGCGATGATACCGGTACCTTCGGAAGCTGGCTGCATGAATACACGAGAACCCGTGTGAACACCTTTAACCGGGTGCTGCAGGGTGCCGTGGTTCAGCGCGACGTTAATCATATTGCGACGGGCTTTTTCCATCGCTTTCTGGATCGCTGCTGGAACTTCACGCGCTTTACCGTAACCAAAACCTACGCGACCGTTACCGTCACCAACTACAGTCAGAGCTGTGAAGGAGAAAATACGACCACCTTTAACGGTTTTAGATACGCGGTTAACCGCGATCAGCTTTTCCTGCAGTTCGCCAGCTTGTTTTTCGATGTGAGCCATCTTACACCTCTACCTTAGAACTGAAGGCCAGCTTCACGGGCAGCATCTGCCAGTGCCTGGACACGACCATGATATTGGAACCCGGAACGGTCAAAGGAAACATCTTTGATGCCTTTTTCCAGAGCGCGTTCAGCGACAGCTTTACCCACAGCTGCAGCCGCGTCTTTGTTACCGGTGTACTTCAGTTGTTCAGCGATAGCTTTTTCTACAGTAGAAGCAGCTACCAGAACTTCAGAACCGTTCGGTGCAATTACCTGTGCGTAAATATGACGCGGGGTACGATGTACCACCAGGCGAGTTGCACCCAGCTCCTGGAGCTTGCGGCGTGCGCGGGTCGCACGACGGATACGAGCAGATTTCTTATCCATAGTGTTACCTTACTTCTTCTTAGCCTCTTTGGTACGCACGACTTCGTCGGCGTAACGAACACCCTTGCCTTTATAAGGCTCAGGACGACGGTAGGCGCGCAGATCTGCTGCAACCTGGCCGATCACCTGCTTATCAGCGCCTTTCAGCACGATTTCAGTTTGAGTCGGACATTCTGCAGTGATACCGGCCGGCAGCTTGTGTTCAACAGGATGAGAGAAACCTAAAGCCAGGTTTACTACATCCCCTTTAACCGCTGCACGATAACCTACACCAACCAGCTGAAGCTTTTTAGTGAAGCCTTCGGTAACACCGATAACTACTGAGTTAAGCAGGGCACGCGCGGTACCAGCCTGAGCCCAACCGTCTGCGAAACCATCACGCGGACCGAAAGTCAGTGCATTATCTGCATGTTTAACTTCAACAGCATCGTTGAGAGTACGAGTCAGCTCGCCATTCTTACCTTTGATCGTAATAACCTGACCGTTGATTTTTACATCAACGCCGGCAGGAACAACGACCGGTGCTTTAGCAACACGAGACATTTTTTCCTCCGATTAGGCTACGTAGCAGATAATTTCGCCACCAAGACCAGCTTGGCGCGCTGCACGATCAGTCATAACACCTTTAGAGGTAGAAATAACTGCGATACCCAGACCCGCCATAACTTTAGGCAGCTCATCTTTACGTTTGTAGATGCGCAGACCTGGGCGGCTGACACGCTGAATGCTTTCTACAACAGCTTTACCCTGGAAATACTTAAGAGTCAGTTCCAGTTCCGGCTTGATGTCGCCTTCAACTTTAAAATCTTCAATAAAGCCTTCTTCCTTCAGCACGTTGGCAATTGCCACTTTCAGCTTGGAGGAAGGCATGGTGACCGCAGCTTTATTCGCGGCCTGACCGTTACGGATACGGGTCAGCATATCCGCGATCGGATCTTGCATGCTCATCTGTCTTTACTCCCGTGATTCAATTGGTGACAATTACCAGCTAGCCTTTTTCAGACCCGGGATTTCACCGCGCATAGCGGCTTCACGGACCTTAATACGGCTCAACCCGAACTTCCGCAGGAAACCATGCGGACGACCTGTTTGACGGCAGCGGTTACGCTGACGAGACGGGCTGGAATCACGCGGCAGAGTCTGCAGCTTGAGAACAGCATTCCAACGATCTTCGTCGGTTGCGTTCACATCAGAGATGATAGCTTTCAGTTCAGCGCGTTTAGCGAAGAATTTATCAGCTAAAGCCACGCGCTTTACTTCGCGTGCTTTCATTGATTGCTTAGCCATTAAGTAACCCTACCTTACTTGCGGAACGGGAAGTCAAAGGCAGCCAGAAGAGCGCGGCCTTCTTCATCAGATTTCGCAGTAGTGGTAATGGTAATATCCAAACCACGAACGCGGTCGACTTTATCGTAGTCGATTTCTGGGAAGATGATCTGCTCACGGACACCCATGCTGTAGTTACCACGACCATCGAATGACTTAGCGGACAGGCCACGGAAGTCACGGATACGCGGTACAGCAATAGTGATCAGGCGCTCAAAGAACTCCCACATGCGTTCGCCACGCAGGGTTACTTTACAGCCGATCGGATAGCCCTGACGGATTTTGAAGCCTGCAACTGATTTGCGTGCTTTGGTGATCAACGGCTTTTGACCGGAGATTGCTGTCAGATCCGCTGCTGCGTTATCCAGCAGTTTCTTGTCAGCGATCGCTTCACCAACACCCATGTTCAGGGTGATCTTCTCGACCCGAGGGACTTGCATGACAGAATTGTAGTTAAACTCAGTCATGAGTTTACCAACTACTTCGTCTTTGTAGTAATCATGCAGTTTCGCCATCGTACTACTCCAAATTACTTGATAGTTTCGCTGTTAGACTTGAAGAAACGGACTTTTTTGCCGTCTTCGAATCTAAAGCCTACACGGTCAGCCTTGCCGGTTGCCGCATTGAAGAGTGCAACGTTAGAAACCTGAATTGCAGCTTCTTTTTCAACGATGCCACCTGGTTGGTTCAGGGCCGGAACCGGCTTCTGATGTTTCTTAACCAGGTTGATACCTTCAACAATGAGCTTGCCGGAAGACAAGACATTCTTAACTTTACCGCGTTTACCTTTATCTTTACCGGTTAACACGATAACTTCGTCATCACGACGGATTTTCGCTGCCATGATTCGCTCCTTAGAGTACTTCTGGTGCCAGAGAGATAATTTTCATGAACTTCTCGGTACGAAGCTCACGAGTTACCGGCCCAAAAATACGCGTACCGATGGGCTGCTCGCTGTTATTGTTGAGAATAACGCATGCATTACCATCGAAGCGAATGACAGAACCGTCCGGGCGACGAACACCCTTCTTGGTGCGCACCACTACCGCCTTCAGCACATCACCTTTTTTGACCTTACCACGCGGAATTGCTTCCTTGATGGTGATCTTAATGATGTCGCCTACGCCTGCGTAGCGACGGTGCGAGCCACCCAGAACCTTGATACACATTACGCGACGTGCACCGGAGTTGTCGGCGACGTTCAGCATAGTCTGTTCTTGGATCATTTTAGTGCTCCGCTAATGTCAACTACTACTGAGACCCAAAATCGAGCCGTTAAATATCCCCATATCGAGGGCGCGGCATTATAACACCGGAAATCGGATATGGGTAGAAAAAATAAACGGCTCATCGCTGAGCCGTTTATCCGTTGAGAATACGGCTCTATTACAGAACCGCTTTCTCTACGACGCGAACCAGCGTCCAGGACTTAGTCTTGGACAGCGGACGGCATTCGTGGATTTCGACCACGTCACCGATACCGCATTCGTTGTTCTCGTCATGTACGTGCAGTTTGGTCGTACGCTTGATGAACTTACCGTATACCGGGTGTTTCACCACACGTTCGATAGCAACAACGATGGATTTCTCCATTTTGTTGCTAATTACACGACCTTGCAGAGTACGGATTTTATCGGTCATTACGCACCCGCCTTCTGAGTCAGTAAAGTCTTAACGCGTGCAACATCACGACGCACTTGCTTCAGCAGATGAGTCTGTTGCAGCTGGCCACTTGCAGCCTGCATACGCAGGTTGAACTGCTCACGCAGCAGGTTCAGCAGCTCAGCGTTCAGCTCTTCAACGCTTTTTTCACGCAGCTCTTTTGCTTTCATTACATCACCGTCTTAGTTACAAAGGTGGTTTTGATAGGCAGTTTCGCTGCTGCCAGGCCGAAGGCTTCACGGGCCAGCTCTTCCGGAACACCGTCCATTTCATACAGGACTTTACCCGGCTGAATCAAGGCAACCCAATACTCCACGTTACCTTTACCTTTACCCATACGAACTTCCAGCGGCTTCTCGGTAATCGGTTTGTCCGGGAAAACACGGATCCAGATTTTACCTTGACGCTTAACTGCACGGGTCATAGCACGACGTGCTGCTTCGATCTGACGTGCAGTCAGACGACCACGGCCAACAGCTTTCAGACCGAAAGTGCCGAAGCTAACATCCGTACCCTGCGCCAGACCACGGTTGCGGCCTTTGTGCACTTTACGGAATTTTGTACGCTTTGGTTGTAACATCAGCGACGCTCCTTATTTACGGCCTTTACGCTGCTGCTTTTTAGGTTGAGCAGCCGGTTCCGGTTGTTCAACAGCAGCCATACCACCCAGGATCTCGCCTTTGAAGATCCATACCTTAACGCCGATTACACCGTAAGTGGTGTGCGCTTCAGAGGTGTTGTAGTCGATGTCAGCACGCAGAGTGTGCAGCGGTACGCGACCTTCACGGTACCATTCGGTACGTGCGATTTCCGCGCCGCCCAGACGGCCGCTAACTTCAACTTTGATACCTTTAGCGCCCAGACGCATTGCGTTCTGTACAGCACGCTTCATAGCACGACGGAACATAACGCGACGTTCCAGCTGAGAAGTGATGCTGTCAGCAACCAATTTAGCGTCCAGTTCTGGCTTACGAACTTCGGCGATATTGATCTGTGCAGGAACGCCAGCGATATCCGCTACGACCTTGCGCAGTTTTTCTACGTCTTCGCCTTTCTTACCGATGACGATGCCCGGGCGAGCGGTGTGAATGGTCACACGGATGCTCTTAGCCGGACGCTCGATAACGATACGAGATACGGACGCTTTAGACAGTTCCTTAGTCAGGAACTGACGTACTTTAAAATCGCTGTCCAGGTTGTCAGCGAATTCTTTGGTGTTCGCGAACCAGGTAGAGTTCCATGGTTTGACAATACCCAGGCGAATACCATTAGGATGTACTTTCTGACCCATTGCTAGTCTCCAGAGTCTCAGCGATCGGACACAACCACAGTGATGTGGCTGGTGCGCTTCAGGATGCGATCTGCACGACCTTTCGCACGCGGCATAATGCGCTTCATGCTCGGGCCTTCGTCTACGAAAATTTTCGCAACTTTCAGATCGTCAATGTCAGCGCCATCGTTGTGTTCAGCGTTAGCAATGGCAGATTCCAGTACCTTCTTGACCAGTACAGCAGCTTTCTTGTTGGTGTAGGTCAGAATATCCAGGGCCTGCGACACTTTCTTACCGCGAATCAGGTCAGCTACGAGGCGAACCTTCTGAGCAGAAGAACGAGCATGGCGATGTTGAGCTAAAGTTTCCATCTCTTCCTCCTACCTTATTTCTTCTTCGCTTTTTTATCAGCAGCGTGGCCGCGATAAGTACGAGTCGGTGCGAATTCACCCAGTTTGTGACCAACCATTTCGTCGGAAACAAATACTGGAACGTGCTGACGACCATTATGGACAGCGATGGTCAAACCGATCATGTTAGGAAAGATCGTTGAACGACGGGACCAAGTGCGCAGGGGCTTCTTGTCTCCGCTTTCCACCGCTTTCTCTACCTTCTTCAGCAAGTGCAGGTCAATAAAAGGACCTTTCTTGAGAGAACGTGGCATGGCTTATCCTCTAAAATTATTTGCTACGGCGACGTACGATGAATTTATCAGTACGCTTGTTGCTGCGGGTCTTCTTACCTTTGGTCTGCAGGCCCCACGGGGAAACCGGGTGCTTACCAAAGTTACGACCTTCACCACCACCATGTGGGTGGTCGACCGGGTTCATCGCAGTACCGCGAACGGTAGGACGAACACCACGCCAGCGTGCAGCACCTGCTTTACCCAGAACGCGCAGCATATGCTCAGCATTGCCAACTTCGCCCAGAGTAGCGCGGCAGTCTGCTTCGACTTTACGCATTTCACCAGAACGCAGACGCAGGGTGACATAAGCACCGTCGCGAGCAACGATCTGAACGTAAGTACCAGCGGAACGTGCCAGCTGACCGCCTTTACCTGGTTTCATTTCTACGTTATGAACGGTAGAACCAACCGGGATATTGCGCATCGGCAGGGTGTTGCCTGCTTTGATTGCAGCATCAACGCCAGACTGAATCTGGTCGCCAGCTTTCAGGCCTTTAGGGGCCAGGATGTAACGGCGCTCGCCATCTTTGTACAGAACCAGCGCGATGTTCGCGGAACGGTTCGGATCGTACTCAAGACGCTCAACAACTGCCGGGATACCATCTTTGTTGCGTTTGAAGTCAACAATACGGTAAGCCTGCTTGTGGCCACCACCGATATGACGGGTGGTGATACGGCCATTGTTGTTACGACCACCGGATTTGCTGTTTTTTTCCAGCAACGGAGCAAAAGGTTTGCCCTTGTGCAGCTCAGGGTTAACCACTTTAACAACGTGGCGACGACCCGGAGATGTCGGTTTACATTTAACAACTGCCATTGTATTACTCCTCCGACTTACTCAGCGCCGCCAACGAAGTCCAGATTCTGGCCTTCCTTCAGGGTGACGTAAGCTTTTTTCCAGTCGCTACGACGACCGATACGCTGTCCGTGACGTTTAACTTTCCCTTTAACTACCAGGGTGTTAACGACTTCGACTTCGACTTCAAACAGTTTCTGCACAGCAGCTTTGATTTCTGCTTTAGTCGCGTCTTTAGCAACTTTGAGAACGATGGTGTTTGTTTTTTCCATCGCAGCAGACGCTTTTTCAGAAACGTGCGGTGCACGCAGCACCTTCAGCAGACGTTCTTCACGAATCATGCCAGCATCTCCTCAACTTGCTTAACAGCATCAGCAGTCATTACGACTTTGTCGAAGGCGATCAGGCTAACCGGGTCGATACCAGTTGCATCGCGTACGTCAACCTTGTGCAGGTTGCGCGCAGCCAGGAACAGGTTCTCGTCCAGCTCACCGGTGATGATCAGCACATCTTCCAGAGCCATGTCTTTCAGTTTCTGTGCCAGCAGCTTAGTTTTAGGCGCTTCTACAGAGAACGTCTCGACAACGATCAGACGATCCTGACGTACCAGTTCGGACAGAATGCTTTTCAGCGCGCCGCGGTACATCTTTTTGTTAACTTTTTGACTGTGGTCCTGCGGACGAGCAGCGAAGGTTACGCCACCGGAACGCCAGATCGGGCTCTTGATAGAACCTGAACGCGCACGGCCGGTACCTTTCTGGCGCCACGGCTTTTTGCCTGAACCAGTTACTTCAGCACGAGTCTTCTGAGCACGAGTACCCTGACGAGCACCAGCTGCATAAGCAACTACAACCTGGTGAACCAGCGCTTCGTTGAAATCACGACCGAAGGTAGTTTCGGAAACAGTCAGCGCGCTCTGCGCGTCTTTCAATACTAATTCCATTGCTATCCCCTTACGCCTTCACAGCTGGTTTAACGATCAGGTCGCTACCGGTTGCACCCGGGACCGCACCTTTAACCAGCAGCAGGTTGCGCTCAGCGTCAACACGTACTACGTCCAGGCTCTGAACGGTGACACGTTCGTTACCCAGCTGACCTGCCATTTTCTTGCCTTTGAACACTTTGCCCGGAGTCTGGTTCTGACCGATAGAACCCGGAACGCGGTGAGACAAGGAGTTACCGTGAGTAGCGTCCTGGGTACGGAAGTTCCAGCGCTTAACGGTACCAGCAAAACCTTTACCTTTAGAGGTACCGGTTACGTCAACTTTTTTAACGTCAGCAAACAGTTCAACGCTAATGCTCTGACCTACGGTGAATTCTTCGCCGTCAGCAAGACGGAATTCCCACAGGCCGCGGCCGGCTTCAACGCCAGCTTTAGCGAAGTGACCAGCTTCCGGCTTGGTTACACGGTTAGCTTTTTTAGCACCGGTGGTAACCTGAATTGCGCGGTAACCGTCGTTAGCCAGGTCTTTAACCTGTGCAACACGGTTTGCTTCAACTTCGATTACGGTTACTGGGATAGAAACGCCATCTTCAGTGAAGATGCGGGTCATACCCACTTTTTTACCGACTAAACCAATCATTGTTTCAACCTCTCAATCGCTCGATGACCTGATTAACCCAGGCTGATCTGCACGTCTACACCGGCAGCCAGATCCAGACGCATCAGAGCATCAACGGTTTTCTCAGTTGGCTCAACGATGTCAACCAGACGCTTGTGAGTGCGAATCTCGTACTGATCGCGCGCATCTTTGTTGACGTGCGGAGAGATCAGAACGGTAAAGCGCTCTTTGCGGGTCGGCAGCGGGATCGGACCACGGACCTGCGCACCAGTGCGCTTAGCAGTCTCGACGATTTCCGCGGTTGATTGATCGATCAGACGATGATCAAACGCTTTAAGACGGATACGGATTCTTTGGTTCTGCATGAGACCAGAGCTCCAATTATTTATAGACGAAATGATTACTCCTCATACCCATTACGATTGATGGGAGAGTGTAACCGTTCTTACATAGTTCCCCGATTGGGAACATTGTTTGATAGCTAAAAGCTCTATCAGGGTTCATATCGAACCGGCCTGCCAATTTTGACAGGCCCGCGCATTATACGCAAAATCGGACCCAACACAAGGGCTGCGTAGAAAATCATCATTTATATTTGCGAGGCTGCTGGAGAAAGCGATGCTGCCGGCTGAAAAATAGCAAACTGCGTGGATTGCCGCGCGTAAAGCCATCCATCGCGCTTTGCCGTTCGCACCTTGCCTGGTCAGAATCGACGTAAACAACTCATCCGTCGGGGTATCGCATGTACATGGCCCTCCCCTTCCTGCTTTTCTACTGCGGGCTTTCTCTGGCGCTCTGCTGGCACGACCTGCGGTATGGGCTGCTTCCCGACCGTTTAACCTGTCCCCTGCTCTGGCTTGGCCTGCTGTTTTATCTTTGTCTGATGCCGACGGACCTGGAAAATGCCGTTTGGGGTGCTATCGCGGGGTATCTGGCCTTTGCTTTAGTCTACTGGGTTTACAGAGGGGTTCGCGGGTATGAGGGGTTAGGCTATGGCGACGTGAAATTTCTTGCCGCTCTCGGCGCCTGGCACGGCTGGCAGTCGCTGCCGCAGCTGGTATTCATGGCGACGCTCATCGCCTGCGCCACGCTGCTACTGCGCGTCGTTATCTTGAATCGCCGGGGGGTTATGAACAACCCGCTGCCGTTTGGCCCTTTTTTGGCTGCAGCGGGTTTTTACTGTGGATGGCAAACGCTTTTAGTCAGCAACTTTAATCTGTGACTGGAGATAATTCTGCAGACCAATTTTGCCGATCAGGTCCAGCTCGGTTTCCAGCCAGTCAATATGGCCTTCCTCATCGGCAAGGATTTCAATCAGCATATCGCGGCTGACATAATCGTGGACGCTGTCAGCATAGGCGATAGCCTCGCGTAAATCTTTGGCGCCTTCCAGCTCCAGCCTTAGATCGGACTGCAGCATCTCCTCAACGTCTTCACCGATACCCAGCTTGCCGAGATCCTGCAGATTGGGCAGTCCTTCAAGAAACAAAATACGCTCGATATATTTATCGGCGTGCTTCATTTCATCAATGGATTCATGGTATTCGACATCGTTGAGGCGCATCAGGCCCCAGTTCTTGAACATCCTGGCATGGAGAAAGTACTGATTTATTGCGACAAGCTCATTTCCCAATAATTTATTGAGATAACTTATGACTTTGACATCACCTTTCATTATATAGTCCCTCCGCTTCCACTCATTGAAGCGTAGTTCGCACTATATAGATGTCAAAGAAAAGCCGGAGGTCTCAGGCGATCTCTTTATATTCCGGCATGCGAGTTAATTCATCTTCCATGATCTCGCGAGCGGCGCGGACGCATTTACCACATTGATTTCCAACGGGAATAAACTTACGCAACTGCTGAAAAGATTGAGGGTGAAATTGACGCACGGCCTGACGAATTTTTTTATCGTTTACACCATTACACAAACAAACGTACATATTCACTCCCGTTCAATTTATGCTCAAAGTGTAAATGAGAATAGTTATGATTACAATAGCCTCTCTATATAATAGATCCGATAGGGCACTTTTTTATATTAGTTGTTCTCGCGCTTAGCGGGTCTGAATGACGGACAGCAAAAAGGGCGCCGAAGCGCCCTTTTTAATTCAGAACTAAAGGATTAGCTCAGAACTTTAGCAACAACGCCCGCACCTACAGTACGGCCGCCTTCACGGATTGCGAAACGCAGACCGTCGTCCATTGCGATCGGGTGGATCAGGGTAACAACCATTTTGATGTTGTCGCCCGGCATTACCATCTCTACGCCTTCCGGCAGTTCGATGGTGCCAGTCACGTCAGTTGTACGGAAGTAGAACTGCGGACGGTAGCCTTTGAAGAACGGAGTATGACGGCCGCCTTCATCTTTGGACAGGATGTAAACTTCAGATTCGAATTTGGTGTGCGGCTTGATAGAACCCGGCTTAGCCAGTACCTGACCACGTTCGATTTCTTCACGTTTGATACCACGCAGCAGAACACCAACGTTCTCACCAGCACGGCCTTCGTCCAGCAGTTTGCGGAACATTTCAACGCCGGTACAGGTAGACTTAGCAGTCTCTTTGATACCAACGATTTCAACTTCTTCGCCAACTTTAACGATACCGCGCTCTACACGACCGGTAACAACGGTACCACGGCCGGAGATGGAGAATACGTCTTCGATAGGCAGCAGGAACGGCTTGTCGATAGCACGTTCTGGTTCCGGGATGTAAGAATCCAGGTAGCCAGCCAGTTCAACGATCTTAGCTTCCCACTCTGCTTCGCCTTCCAGCGCTTTCAGAGCAGAACCGCGGATGATCGGAGTGTCGTCGCCCGGGAAATCGTACTGAGACAGCAGTTCACGAACTTCCATCTCTACCAGTTCCAGCAGCTCTTCGTCATCAACCATGTCGCATTTGTTCAGGAACACGATGATGTACGGAACGCCTACCTGACGACCCAGCAGGATGTGCTCACGAGTCTGCGGCATCGGGCCGTCAGTCGCAGCAACAACCAGGATCGCGCCATCCATCTGAGCAGCACCGGTGATCATGTTTTTAACATAGTCGGCGTGGCCCGGGCAGTCTACGTGCGCGTAGTGGCGAGTCGGGGTGTCATATTCAACGTGGGAAGTGTTGATGGTGATACCACGAGCTTTTTCTTCCGGTGCGTTATCGATCTGGTCGAATGCACGAGCAGAACCACCGTAGGTTTTAGCCAGAACGGTAGTGATTGCAGCGGTCAGAGTAGTTTTACCATGGTCAACGTGGCCGATAGTACCGACGTTGACGTGCGGTTTTGTACGTTCAAATTTTTCTTTAGACACGGCTATATTCCTTACTATAGCGCTCTCCCCTTCAGGAGAGAGCACGGGATTTTGGTTTAACCCTACGGCTTATTTACCACGGGCTTCGATTACGGCCTGAGCAACGTTGTTCGGCGCGTCATCATACTTCAGGAACTCCATGGAGTAAGAAGCACGACCTTTGGTCAGAGAACGCAGCTGAGTTGCATATCCGAACATTTCAGACAGCGGAACTTCAGCGTGAATCACAACGCCAGTAACGTTGGATTCTTGACCACGCAGCATACCACGACGACGGCTAAGGTCACCGATGACGTCACCAGTGTTCTCTTCCGGAGTTTCTACTTCAACCTTCATGATCGGCTCAAGCAGAACTGGTTTCGCTTTCTTAAAGCCATCTTTAAAGGCAAGAGAAGCGGCCAGTTTAAACGCCAGTTCAGAGGAGTCAACGTCGTGGTAAGAACCGAAGTGCAGACGCACGCCGAGATCAACTACCGGGTAACCAGCCAGCGGACCAGCTTTCAGCTGTTCCTGGATACCTTTATCAACGGCAGGGATGTATTCGCCAGGAATTACACCACCTTTGATGTCGTTGACGAACTCGTATCCTTTCGGATTTGAGCCCGGCTCCAGCGGGTACATGTCGATCACAACGTGACCATACTGACCGCGACCACCAGACTGCTTAGCGTGTTTACCTTCGATATCGGTAACTTTAGCGCGAATTGCTTCGCGGTAAGCAACCTGAGGTTTACCGACGTTCGCTTCAACGTTGAATTCACGCTTCATGCGGTCAACGATGATGTCGAGGTGCAGTTCACCCATACCGGCGATAATGGTCTGGTTAGATTCTTCGTCAGTCCATACGCGGAAAGACGGGTCTTCTTTAGCCAGACGGCCCAGAGCCAGACCCATTTTTTCCTGGTCAGCTTTGGTTTTCGGTTCTACAGCGATGGAGATTACCGGCTCAGGGAATTCCATACGCTCCAGGATGATCGGCGCATCTGGGTTACACAGGGTGTCACCAGTAGTTACGTCTTTCAGACCGATAGCAGCAGCGATGTCGCCCGCACGAACTTCTTTGATCTCTTCACGTTTGTTGGCGTGCATCTGAACGATACGGCCAAAACGCTCACGTGCAGATTTCACGGAGTTCAGGATGGTATCACCAGAGTTAACCACACCGGAATACACGCGGAAGAAGGTCAGGTTACCCACGAACGGGTCGGTAGCGATTTTGAATGCCAGAGCAGCAAACGGCTCTTCATCGCTAGCGTGACGCTCAGCCGGAGTATCTTTACCGTCGTCCAGAATACCGTTGATCGCAGGTACGTCAACCGGGGATGGCAGGTAATCAATTACCGCATCCAGCATCGCCTGAACACCTTTGTTCTTGAACGCAGAACCACAGGTTACCAGGATGATTTCGTTGTTCAGAACGCGCTGACGCAGAGCTTTCTTGATCTCTTCTTCAGTCAGTTCTTCACCACCCAGGTATTTTTCCATCAGCTCTTCTGAAGCTTCCGCTGCGGACTCGATCAGGTTCTGGTGCCATTCTTCGGCCAGATCCTGCATGTCTGCTGGGATATCTTCATAGGTGAAGGTTACGCCTGCGTCTTCTTCGTTCCAGTTGATGGCTTTCATTTTCACCAGGTCAACAACACCGGTGAAACCTTCTTCAGCACCAATTGCCAGCTGCAGCGGAACAGGGTTCGCGCCCAGACGGGATTTGATCTGACCAACAACTTTCAGGAAGTTCGCACCCATACGGTCCATTTTGTTAACGAACGCGATACGTGGAACTTTATATTTGTTTGCCTGACGCCATACGGTTTCAGACTGTGGCTGAACACCACCAACTGCGCAGTAAACCATTACTGCACCATCAAGCACACGCATGGAACGTTCTACTTCGATAGTGAAGTCAACGTGCCCCGGGGTGTCGATGATGTTAACGCGGTGCGGTTCATACTGCTTAGCCATACCAGACCAGAATGCAGTAGTCGCTGCGGAGGTGATAGTAATACCACGCTCCTGCTCCTGCTCCATCCAGTCCATGGTTGCTGCGCCGTCATGAACTTCACCGATTTTGTGGTTTACACCGGTGTAGAACAGAATACGTTCGGTAGTAGTGGTTTTACCGGCGTCGATGTGCGCACTGATACCGATGTTACGGTAGCGTGCGATGGGTGTTGTACGAGCCATTTGATTCCTCGTTTGTTTCTATAGGCGTTCAGTTAAGTTATCCAAAACGGGCGACTTACCTGAAGCGCCCGTCTGGTGACTATGACTCCGAAGGGATTACCAACGGTAGTGAGCGAACGCCTTGTTGGCTTCTGCCATACGGTGAACGTCTTCACGTTTCTTAACTGCAGTACCTTTGTTGTCTGCAGCATCAGAAAGTTCGTTCGCCAGACGCAGAGCCATGGATTTATCACCACGTTTACGAGCAGCTTCAACGATCCAACGCATTGCCAGAGCATTACGACGAACCGGACGGACTTCAACTGGAACCTGATAAGTAGAACCACCAACGCGGCGGGACTTAACTTCTACAGTCGGGCGAACGTTGTCGAGAGCGACTTCGAAAGCTTCCAGTTCATTTTTACCAGAACGCTGAGCCAGGGTCTCCAGCGCGCTGTATACGATAGCTTCTGCAGTAGATTTTTTACCATCTACCATCAGGATATTTACAAATTTTGCCAGCAGTTCTGATCCGAACTTAGGATCCGGAAGAATTTTACGCTGACCAATGACGCGACGACGTGGCATGGGAATACTCCGTTGTTAATTCAGGATTGTCCAAAACTCTAAGAGTTTAGTTTGACATTAAGGTAAAACAGTTTGGCCTTACTTAACGGAGAACCATTAAGCCTTAGGACGTTTCACGCCATATTTGGAGCGAGATTGCTTACGGTCTTTAACGCCGGAGCAGTCAAGCGCACCACGAACGGTGTGGTAACGAACACCCGGAAGGTCTTTTACACGACCGCCACGGATCAGGATCACGGAGTGTTCCTGCAGGTTGTGACCTTCACCACCGATGTAGGAAGTCACTTCAAAACCGTTGGTCAAACGCACACGGCATACTTTACGCAGTGCGGAGTTTGGTTTTTTAGGAGTGGTAGTATATACGCGAGTACATACGCCACGTTTCTGCGGGCAGGCTTCCAGTGCAGGCACGTTGCTCTTTGCAACTTTGCGTGCGCGTGGTTTGCGTACCAGCTGGTTAATTGTTGCCATTAAATAGCTCCTGGTTTTAGCTTTTGCTTCGTAAACATGTAATAAATCGCCTCAGATAATATGAGGACGCAGAATTCTAGGGCGGTGCCGAAAAGGTGTCAAGAAATATACAACAATCCTGCCATTACCAGGCCAACTGTCCAGGGTGTTTGAGCACAAGTCTGACGAAGTCAGTATAGCCAACCCTGATGACACTGCCCGCAATTTGCCCCGTCAGGCCGCGGGCTTCAATATCATCCTGCAGCGCATGGATGGTTATGGGGGCGGAAAGCAGGATTTCAAGGTAGCGCCCGCCGTCGGCTGCCGCGATGACGCCATCGGAAAGCAGCAGCAGATCGTCGCCATCCTTTACCAGACGCAGCATTGCTGCCAGATCGGTATGCCATGGGGAAACGCTGAGAGTGTGGAGCATAGTGGCCTCAGAAGCGCAGAATCACGTTGAAATCATCGAGTCGGGCGCGCAGCGCCTCTGGCTCCAGCCACTCGCCATCTATGGCCCACTGCGTGGAGGGCGACAGGCCGCGCTCGCGGGCAGAAGCGGCGCACATCCAGCACTGTTCGATATCGTACAGAGAGAGGAGCTTAAAGGTTGAGATATAGTCGCGGGCCAGAATGGCGCCTGGCCGCTGCCCCGGCAGCAGCTGAAACACGCCGTCGCCGATAAAGAAAACGCCGAGCTCGTCGGTCAGCGCTGAAGTAGCCAGCAGCGCATCCAGGCCTTCCCGGCCAGACGCGGAGCCATGAGGCACGGAGGAAAAAACAAAGGCAACGCGTTTCATCAGAACTGCACCATCCGATCGCAGGTTAATGCAGCTTCCGCCAGCGCCCCAAGGCCGCTGAGCGTGAATCCTGGTTGCAGATTAGACGCTGACAAACCAAGCTGCTGCGCCTCATGTTCGTCCGTCACGCCGCGTCGCAGCGCCGCCGCAACGCAGATATGCAGCGAGACTGCATGCGCTTCGTGTAATTTTTGCCATGCCCGCACGAGGTCAAACTCATCGCTGGCGGGAGCGGTCAGCTGGTTCGCGTTATAGACGCCTTCGCGATAGAAAAAGACGCAAATCAGCTCATGCCCCTCCTCCAGCACGGCCTGCGCAAACTGCCAGGCGCTGCTGGCCTGCTGCGTACCGTAGGCCGGGCCCGTCACCGTAATGGCAAAACGCATTACTTATCCAGCCCCTGGAAATCACCGCTTTTGAACTGGCGGATATAGAGGTACACCGTGTGCTTCGAGATATTCAGGCGATCGGCAACCTGGTTGATAGCATCCTTGATATCAAAGATCCCTTTCTCATAAAGATTCAGGACGATCTGACGATTTTTGGCGTTATTGGAAACGTTGCGATCGGCGTTCACTTCTTCAATCGTAAACTCGAGGGTTTGCGCGACCAGATCGTCAACCGATGAGGCAAAGTTGACCTGCGAGTTCACTTCCGGCGTTTCCGGCGGAATAAAGGTGCTCATAATCTGGGAGAACGGGACATCGAGGTTCATGTTAATGCACAAAAGGCCGATCACCCGGTGCTCGCGGTTGCGTATCGCAATCGTCACCGACTTCATCAGCACTCCGCTTTTAGCGCGAGTAAAATAGCATTTGGAAACGCTGCTATCAGCTCCAGTCATATCGTGCAGCATACGCAGCGCCAGGTCAGTGATTGGCGAGCCGATTTGACGACCGGTATGTTCACCGTTGGCGATGCGAATGGCGGAACATTTCAGATCCTGTAAAGAATGCAGCACGATTTCACAGTGGGAACCAATGAGCATCGCTAACCCGTCCACCACCGCTTCATAGGATTTTAGGATATCGAAGTCGGTCTGGTCGAAAGGACGTTGATCCAGCAGGTCAAGCTCGCTGGTTTCGTTGGTTAAAAGCGACCTGGACATGAAAAAAAGCACTCCTTTTCAGGAGCCTGTCATTTTTTACACAAAACCGTTCAAGGTACGCCGCGGCGGCAAATCTGAGACAAATTCGTCAGCAGCGAATTTGACCAGCCGAAGGCTGGCTCTTGTAAGAGACAAGGTTGTCTCTTATCGATACCCAGGACCGAATCCAGTAAGAGGCTGGAGTCAGTAAATGCAGCCAGCTCAGAGGCAGCTTGAAGGATGAGGTGTAGCTTGTCAGGGCAGGCTCATCGTCATTAATAAGATTAAGCTATCTAAAGTAATACAGCGCTTGAGGCACTTTCCAGTTTTAATTATATCTGCCCCAAATAAAAAAGCCGCCGCCTTTGAGGGCGGCGGCGTCAATTCCATTACTTCTTAGCGTCTGCGCTCGCGGCATCCGCTTTTGCGTCAGCGGCAGCTTCAGGCTTCGCGTCCGCTTTCGGAGCCGGTTTGATATCCAGCAGCTCTACGTCGAAGACCAGAGTAGAGTTAGCCGGGATACCCGGAACGCCGGTTTTGCCGTATGCCAGATCCGGTGGGATAACCAGCTGGATTTTACCGCCTTTCTTAATGTTCTTCAGGCCTTCAGTCCAGCCCGGGATCACGCCGTCCAGACGGAAAGACAGCGGCTCGCCGCGGGTGTAGGAGTTATCGAACTCTTTACCGTCGATCAGCGTCCCTTTGTAGTTCACAACCACGGTATCGCTGTCCTTCGGTGCGTCACCGGTACCGGCTTTCTCGACTTTATACAGCAGGCCAGATTTAGAGATTTTCACGCCCTTCTCTTTAGCGAAGGTGTCGCGATAGGCTTTACCTTTAGCATCGTTCTCAGATGCATCTTTTTCCATTTTTTGCTGAGCAGCAGTTTTCACACGAGTTTCAAACGCTTGCAGAGTCTGTTCGATTTCCTGATCGGAGAGTTTGCTCTTATCGGCAAATGCGTCCTGCACGCCAGCGATCAGCTGATCTTTATCCAGTTTAATGCCCAGTTTTTCTTGTTCTTTCAGGGAGTTTTCCATGTAACGCCCCAGCGATGCACCCAGCGCATAAGCAGATTTCTGATCGTCATTTTTAAATGCCGATTTACTTTCCGTTGCCGGTGCCGTCTTTGCAGCGGTATCCGCAGCAAAGGTCAGCGGTGCATTCAGCGCGACGGCCATCGTGGTCGCCAGCAGCGTTACTTTAAACAGTGATTTCATCCATTTCTCCAGGGCCGGGGCATCTCACCCCAGGGTTAGCGTAAAAAGCAAAAAATGTACTATAGAACGTTGCAGGACAAATCTACATACGGACGTACCTGAATATCGCCTGTTTTCAGACTATTTTTGTATGAATTAGTTTCCTGTCCGGCGTCACGATGCTGCACGAATGCTGAAAATTCAGTAGAATCCGCCCGCGAGATAAGACAGAAGAGGTTACTCATGCACGATAGCAAACTGGAGACTCGCCTGGCGGAGCTGGAAAGCCGGCTGGCGTATCAGGAAATCACCATTGAAGACCTCAACAAGACCGTTACCGCCCATGAGATCGAAATGGCAAAGATGCGTGAACATATGCGTCTGATGGTAGAAAAGCTGAAGGCGACGCAGTCATCGTATATCGCATCGCAGTCTGAAGAGACGCCGCCTCCACATTATTGAGGCGTAAAAAAAGCGGGTTTCCCCGCTTTTTTATAGCCGGCAGCGCTAGCCTACGCGCCTGCGGCTTGTAAGACGACAGCTCTTAGTGACAGCCGCAGCCGCCGTTACCGCCACAGCCGCCTTTGCCATGTTCGTGACCGTGGTCGTGGTCATGGCTGTGACCGTGGCCACCGCAGCATCCGTCATGATCGTGGTCATGGTCGTGATCGTGACCATTCGCGCCATGCACGTGACCGTGTTCCAGCTCTTCAGCCGTCGCTTCACGAATCGCCACAACTTCAACGTTGAACTTCAGGTTTTGGCCAGCCAGCATGTGGTTACCGTCAACAACTACGTGCTCGTCGTCAACTTCGGTAATTTCAACCGGTACCGGACCCTGATCGGTTTCCGCCAGGAAACGCATGCCAACCTGCAGCTCATCAACGCCCATGAAGACGTCTTTAGGAACGCGCTGAACCAGGTTTTCGTCGTACTGGCCGTACGCATCGTTCGCGCCGACCGCAACGTCAAATTTATCGCCCACTTCATGACCATCCAGCGCAGTTTCCAGGCCGGAAATCAGGGAACCGTGACCATGCAGGTAGTCCAACGGCGCGCTTACCGGAGACTCATCAACCAACACACCGTCTTCTGTACGTACCTGATAGGCCAGGCTGACCACCAGGTCTTTTGCTACTTTCATGATATCTCCTGAGCATGGGAAGAATAGTGGCGCAGATTGTAGCGGAATTCTGCAGCCGTGTACCCTCTAGCTTAAAAAAAGGCGACAGATAACGCTAGTCCGGATGAAAAATGCCGATCACTTGTTCGTCTTTACGTACGTGCTCGCGGGCCTCTTTATCCGCCTCGCGCATCTGGTGTCCGCACTTAACACACTCAACAATATCGACATTATTTTCCCGCCACATTGCCAGAGAATCCTGGGCCTGGCACGCCGGGCATTTTGCCCCGGCGATAAAACGTTTACGCACTGCCATAATGATTTACCCTTTATTCAAACTCATCCCAGCCGTCAAGCTGCCTGCTCTCTTTCTGCATTTCACGCTGAAAAATCTCCTCCAGCTCGCGCCGGGCTTCCCGCACGCGCGATATCTGCAGAGTATCAGTATGTACCGGCATTAACTCTCGCAGCATTCGCATATCCAGACGACGGAAGTGCAGCTGCGCGCGCTGCGCCTGATGCGGATGCATTCCGACGCTGACCAGCGCCTTGCGCCCCAGCTCCAGCGCGCTGGAGAAGGTTTCGCGCGAGAACTGCGCCACCCCGGCCTGCAGCAGCTCATGGGCCTCTACGCGGCCCCGCGCTCGCGCCAGAATGTGCAGATGCGGAAAGTGCTGCTGACACATCTCAACCAGCTTCATGGTATCTTCCGGCTCGTTGCAGGTAATCACGATTGACTGCGCGTCCTCCGCTCCCGCCGAGCGCAGCAGCTCCAGCTGCGTCGCATCGCCGAAGTAAACCTTATAGCCATATTTACGCATCAGGTTCACCGCGCTGATGTCGCGCTCGAGCACGGTAATGCGCATTTTGTTGGCCATCAGCAGACGGCCAATAACCTGACCAAAGCGGCCGAAGCCGACGATTATCACCTGCGGTTTATCATCCTCAACCCACGGCGCTTCGTCCTCTTCCTCCGACTGGTTAAAGCGTCGGGAGAGCACGGAATCAATCAGGGTCATCAGCAGCGGCGTGGTCATCATCGACAGCGTAACCGTGACCAGCAGCAGCGCCATCTGGTCATTTTCGAACAGCCGCAGCGAAGCCGGTAACGAGAACAGCACGAAGGCAAACTCCCCGCCCTGGCTCAGCACTCCGGCAAACTGCATCCGCTCCGAGCTGCGAAGGCCGTACACCCGCGCCAGAACGTACAGCACGAGAGCTTTCACCATCACCAGCGCCGCGACGCTGGCGGCAACCCACAGCAGATGGGTGTAGAGAACGCCCAGATTCAGCGCCATGCCAACGGAGATAAAAAACAGGCCGAGCAGAAGACCTTTAAAAGGCTCAATGGCGATTTCCAGCTCGTGGCGATATTCGCTTTCTGCCAGCAGCACCCCGGCGATAAAGGTTCCCAGCGCCATCGACAGGCCGAGCGCATCCATAAACAGCGCCGAACCCAGCACCAGCAGCAGCGTCGCGGCGGTAAAAACCTCCCGCACGCCGGAGGCCGCGATAAAGCGGAACACCGGTCGCAGCAAAAAGCGACCGCCGATCAGCATGCCGGCAAAGGCCAACACCTTCATCCCGATCGTCACCCAATCAAAGCGATCGCCGCCGGAGCCGGCCAGCAGCGGCACCAGCGCCAGCGCGGGGATCACCGCCAAATCCTGAAACAGCAGAACGGAGAATCCCAGCTGTCCGGACTCACTGCGGCTCATCCCCTTCTCGCGCATCAGCTGCAGCGCCATCGCCGTAGAGGACATCGCTAAGCCAATCCCGCCGACAACCGCCGCCTGCCACGTGAATCCGGTGACCATCAGCATGCCGCCGAGGATTGCCGCGCTGCACAAAACCTGGGCCGCCCCAACGCCAAAGATGGAGCTTCTCAGGCGCCAGAGCTTCGACGGGTTAAGCTCGAGCCCGATGATAAACATCAGGAACACCACGCCCAGCTCGGAGAAATGAAGAATTTCATCGACGTCGCTGATGAACCCCAGCCCCCACGGGCCAATGGCGATCCCGGCGAGCAGATAGCCGAGTACCGCACCAATGCCCAGCCGGGCGGCCAGCGGTACCGCGACGACGGCGGCGAACAGAAACAGCACGCCAGCCAACAGCAGATCAGCTCCCGCCATTTATTACTCCTCCTGCCGCGATGGGGTTGGCCAACCAGTCACGATAGGCGCGCGCATGGCTTTTCAGATCGGCGGGCGATTGCCGGCGGGCCCAGTAGACAATAATCGGGCTCATCCAGTGCATCCGGCACATGCCGGCGGTCAGTTCGAAAGGTCGGAGAATATCGTTCATTGGATAGCGGTTAGCGTCGCGACGGTAGGCGCTTTCCGGCTCGCCGGTGGTGATCACGCTACGCCAGTACTTTCCCGCCAGCTGATTCCCCCCGGCGCCGCTGGCAAAACCGCGGCTCAGCACTCTGTCCAGCCACTCTTTTAGCAGCGCCGGACAGCTCCACGTATAGAGCGGATGCTGGAAAACAATCACCTCATGCTGACGCAGGAGATCCTGCTCCCAGGCAATATCGATAAAAAAATCGGGATAGTGTGCGTAAAGATCGTGCACGGTGACGTTCGGCAGCTGTAAGGCCGGTTCAAGCAAAACCCGGTTGGCCACGGAATCCTGAGATTCTGGGTGGGCATACAGCAGCAAAACCTTCGCTGTCTGAGACATCATTCCCCTCCCAACGTCTTGTAGTGGCCTGAACAACGGCTGCGCCTCAACGCAACCAGAATGACTTTGTGTATCGTCTTCATTTTGGGCTACCATTGCGGCCCGGTGGAGCTATTTGCTACCACATTACATTATCATAATGACAAACTAACATAGTCTGAACATACGGCGCCTTATGATTGTTTTCTCCTCGTTACAAATTCGTCGCGGCGTACGCGTCCTGCTGGACAACGCCACCGCTACCATCAACCCTGGCCAAAAGGTCGGTCTGGTGGGCAAAAACGGCTGCGGTAAATCCACGCTGCTATCGCTTTTGAAAAACGAGATTAGCGCCGACGGCGGCAGTATGACCTTTCCGGGCAACTGGCAGCTGGCGTGGGTTAATCAGGAAACCCCTGCTCTGGCGCAGCCGGCCATTGATTATGTTATTGACGGCGATCGGGAATATCGCCAGCTCGAGGCCGATTTAAATCAGGCCAACGAGCGCAACGACGGTCACGCCATTGCGACGGTGCACGGCAAGCTGGACGCCATTGACGCCTGGACCATCCGCTCACGCGCCTCGAGCCTGCTGCACGGCCTGGGCTTCAGCAACGAACAGCTGGATCGCCCGGTGAGCGACTTCTCCGGCGGCTGGCGCATGCGTCTGAACCTGGCGCAGGCGCTGATTTGCCGCTCCGACCTGCTGCTGCTGGATGAACCGACTAACCACCTCGATCTCGATGCGGTGATCTGGCTGGAAAAGTGGCTCAAAAGCTATACCGGCACGCTGATCCTTATCTCGCACGATCGCGATTTTCTCGATCCTATCGTCGATAAAATTATACATATCGAACAGCAAAACATGTTCGAGTACACCGGCAACTACAGCTCGTTCGAAATACAGCGCGCCACCCGTCTGTCGCAGCAGCAGTCGATGTATGAAAGCCAGCAGCTGCGCGTCGCCCATCTGCAAAGCTACATCGATCGCTTCCGCGCCAAGGCCACCAAGGCGAAGCAGGCCCAGAGCCGCATTAAAATGCTGGAGCGCATGGAGCTTATCGCCCCGGCCCACGTCGATAACCCGTTCCACTTTAGCTTCCGCGCGCCGGAAAGCCTGCCCAACCCGCTGCTGAAGATGGAAAAAGTCAGCGCCGGCTACGGTGAACGCATTATCCTCGACTCGATCAAGCTGAACTTGGTTCCCGGCTCACGCATCGGCCTGCTGGGGCGTAACGGCGCCGGTAAATCGACGCTCATCAAGCTGCTGGCCGGCGAGCTGCAGCCGCTGCAGGGCGAAGTGGGGCTGGCAAAAGGGATTAAGCTGGGCTACTTCGCTCAGCATCAGCTGGAGTTTCTGCGGGCGGATGAATCACCGCTGCAGCACCTGGCTCGCCTGGCGCCGCAGGAGCTGGAGCAGAAGCTGCGCGACTATCTCGGCGGCTTCGGTTTCCAGAGCGATAAGGTCAACGAAGCAACCCAGCGCTTCTCCGGCGGCGAAAAAGCGCGGCTGGTGCTGGCGCTGATCGTCTGGCAGCGCCCTAATCTTCTGCTGCTCGATGAACCGACTAACCACCTTGACCTCGATATGCGCCAGGCTTTAACCGAAGCGCTGATTGATTTCGAAGGCGCGCTGGTGGTGGTCTCGCACGATCGCCACCTGATCCGTTCGACCACCGACGATCTCTATCTGGTCCACGACGGCAAGGTTGAACCGTTCGACGGCGATCTGGAAGATTACCAGCAGTGGCTGAGCGACTCGCAGAAGCAGGAGAGCCAGTCGTCTGACGCGATCAAAGATAACGGCAACAGCGCCCAGTCCCGCAAAGACCAAAAGCGCCGGGAAGCGGAGCTGCGCACTCTGACTCAGCCATTGCGTAAAGAGATTACCCGTCTTGAGAAAGAGATGGATAAACTCAACGCCCAGCTCGCGCAGGCGGAAGAGAAACTGGGCGACAGCGGCCTGTATGAGGCATCCCGCAAAGCGGACCTGACCGCCTGCCTGCAGCAGCAGGCCGGTGCCAAATCAGGTCTGGAAGAGTGCGAAATGGCCTGGCTGGAGGCGCAGGAACAGCTGGAGCAGATGCTGCAGGAAGGCTAAGTCCTGCGGGCCGAGCGCGTGCCCTCGACGGTTCACTGGCAATGAGCTTTCGAGGCCACTCTTCATGCCGCAAAAGGCCCTGTAGCACCCGCTCTTTTTCGCGTAATCTCCACCAGCTGGCCGCAAGACCACATATTGGCTAACCTGCGCACCTCATGCGCGGTATAGTGTTTATAAGATTATTAATTGCTCTGGTGCTATGGTTGAAATCACCCCTACAGAAATGACGCCCCCCGAAGACGACTCGCGCGAGTTTCACCCGATGCGCGGCGTGGGCAATCGTCATCTGCAAACCATGCTGCCGCGACTGATCCGCCGCAAACTGGGCTTTACTCCACACTGGCAGCGCCTTGAACTCCCCGACGGTGATTTTATCGATTTGGCCTGGAGCGAAGATCCCGAATCAGCCCGCCATAAGCCGCGGCTGGTGGTTTTTCACGGTCTGGAAGGAAGCCTGCACAGCCCTTACGCTCACGGTCTGATCCACGCGGCAATGCAGCGCGGCTGGCTCGGCGTGGTGATGCATTTCCGCGGCTGTAGCGGCGAGCCTAACCGTAATAACCGCATCTACCACTCCGGAGAGACGGAAGACGGCACCTGGTTCCTGCGCTGGCTGCAGCGCGAATTTGGTCCCGCGCCCACGGCCGCCGTCGGCTATTCGCTGGGCGGCAATATGCTCGGCTGCCTGCTGGCAAACGAGGGCGACAGCGTCCCGCTCGACGCGGCGGTCATCGTGTCGGCCCCGTTCATGCTGGAAGCCTGCAGCTACCATATGGATAAAGGCTTCTCCCGCGTCTACCAGCGCTATCTGCTTAACCTGTTAAAAGCGAACGCCGCGCGCAAGCTGAAAGCCTACCCGGGCTCACTGCCGGTTGATTTACGCCAGCTCAAAGGCATGCGGCGCATTCGCGAGTTTGACGATACCATCACCGCCAAAATTCACGGTTTTGCCGATGCGCTGGACTACTATCGCCAGTGCAGCGCGATGCCGCGTCTGAGCGATATCACGAAACCCACGCTGATCATTCACGCGAAAGACGATCCGTTCATGGACCATCATTCCATTCCGCCGCAGGAGCAGCTGCCGGCCAACGTCGAGTACCAGCTGACCGAACAGGGCGGGCACGTCGGGTTTGTTGGCGGCACGCTGCGCAGGCCGGAGATGTGGCTGGAAAGACGGATCCCGGACTGGCTAACGCGCTGGCTGGAAGGAAAAAAATGATTATTCCCTGGCAGGATCTGGATCCCGAAACGCTGGATAACCTGATTGAAACCTTTGTGTTGCGCGAAGGCACCGATTATGGTGAACATGAACGCTCGCTGGCCGATAAGGTCGCCGATGTAAAACAGCAGCTGAAAAGCGGAGAGGCCGTACTGGTGTGGTCAGAGCTGCACGAGACGGTCAACATCATGCCCCGCAAGCAGTTCCACGGCTAAGGCGGCGCCACACCATCGTTTAATCTGGGAG
Organism: Klebsiella sp. Ech2A; assembly: GCF_030078455.1. Lineage (NCBI taxonomy): Bacteria > Pseudomonadati > Pseudomonadota > Gammaproteobacteria > Enterobacterales > Enterobacteriaceae > Klebsiella > Klebsiella sp. Ech2A. Next base: position 41,326 of record NZ_JAQGFU010000003.1, read on the forward strand.
TTGATATGTCTGCCAAACATCCGGTGATTGCCGTCACGGGCTCCAGCGGCGCGGGAACCACCACCACCAGCCTCGCCTTTCGCAAAATCTTCGCCCAGCTGAACCTGCGTGCCGCCGAAGTCGAGGGCGATAGCTTCCATCGCTATACCCGCCCGGAAATGGACATGGCGATCCGCAAAGCGCGGGATCAGGGGAAGCACATCAGCTATTTTGGCCCGGAAGCAAACGACTTCGGCCTGCTGGAAAATACCTTCCTCGAATACGGGCGCAGCGGAACCGGCCAGTCGAGAAAATATCTGCATACCTATGACGAGGCCGTGCCGTGGAATCAGGTACCGGGCACCTTCACGCCCTGGCAGCCGCTGCCGGAGCCGACCGACGTCCTGTTTTACGAAGGGCTGCACGGCGGCGTTGTCACCCCGCAGCACAACGTGGCGCACAATGTCGACCTGCTGGTGGGCGTCGTGCCCATCGTCAACCTGGAGTGGATCCAGAAGCTCATCCGCGATACCAGCGAGCGCGGCCACTCTCGCGAAGCGGTAATGGATTCGGTCGTCCGCTCAATGGAAGATTATATTAACTTCATCACCCCGCAGTTCTCGCGTACCCATATCAACTTCCAGCGGGTTCCCACCGTTGATACGTCGAACCCCTTCGCCGCCAAAGGTATTCCCTCGCTGGATGAAAGCTTTGTGGTGATCCACTTCCGCAACCTGCAGGATATCGACTTCCCGTGGCTGCTGGCGATGCTGCAAGGGTCGTTTATCTCACATATCAATACGCTGGTGGTACCGGGCGGCAAAATGGGGCTGGCGATGGAGCTGATCATGGCGCCGCTGGTTGAACGGCTGATGGCGGGGAAAAAGATCGGTTAAGCCGGTAAACACCCCGGCTGCGCGACGCAAACCGGGGCGACGGGCTGGCCATTCGGCTTAGCCCTCGATAACCTCGTACGAATGCGTGATATTTACCGCTTTTTGCAGCATCAGCGCCACCGAGCAGTATTTCTCCGCCGACAGGTCTACCGCGCGCGAAACGACCGCATCCTTCAGCTCGCGGCCGGTCACGATAAAGTGCAGGTTGATGTGGGTAAACAGGCGCGGCGCCTCTTCCCGACGCTCTGAGGTCAGCTTCACCTCACAGTTGGTCACATCGTGACGTCCTTTCTGCAAAATTGAGACCACGTCGATGGCGCTGCAGCCGCCGGCGGCCATCAGCACCATTTCCATCGGGCTCGGCGCCTTATCCCCGGAGTTACCGTCCATCAAAATCTGGTGGCCGGAAGCCGACTCACCGATGAAGGTTAACCCTTCCACCCATTTCACACGAGCTTGCATAAAATTTAACTCCAAGGTTGCAATTTTCCTGACAGATTACGCGCACATAACAAATCTCGCAACGGAAGGCGACCTGCATCATGCTGAAGCGAGACACCAGGAGACACGCGGCAAAAGCTATGCTAAAACAGTCAGGATGCTACAGTATTACATTGATGTACTGCATGTATGCAGAGGAATTCACATTACAGGCTGAAGAAAAATCACCAGCCAGCTTCCCAGGCATAGGGAAACAATACGATTGCATGCCCGGATGCCGTGTAGTGTCGGCACCCGGAGATAGCTTATAACAGAGGATAACCGCGCATGGTGCTTGGCAAACCGCAAACAGACCCTACCCTCGAATGGTTCTTGTCTCATTGCCACATTCATAAGTACCCATCTAAAAGCACGCTGATCCACCAGGGTGAAAAAGCAGAAACGTTGTACTACATCGTCAAAGGCTCTGTGGCTGTGCTCATCAAGGATGAAGAAGGCAAAGAGATGATTCTCTCTTACCTCAACCAGGGCGATTTCATCGGTGAATTAGGCTTGTTCGAAGAAGGCCAGGAGCGTAGCGCCTGGGTACGTGCGAAAACCGCATGTGAAGTGGCCGAAATCTCCTATAAAAAATTCCGTCAGCTGATCCAGGTAAACCCGGATATTCTGATGCGTCTCTCGTCGCAGATGGCCCGCCGTCTGCAGGTTACCTCTGAGAAAGTCGGTAACCTTGCCTTCCTCGACGTCACCGGCCGTATCGCCCAGACGTTGCTGAACCTGGCAAAACAACCTGACGCCATGACCCACCCGGACGGTATGCAAATCAAAATTACCCGTCAGGAAATCGGTCAGATCGTCGGCTGTTCACGTGAAACCGTTGGCCGTATTCTGAAGATGCTGGAAGATCAAAATCTGATCTCCGCACACGGTAAAACTATCGTCGTCTACGGCACGCGTTAAGCTGATAAAACGGCGTGTTGCTCCTGCAATACGCCGTTTTTGTTTTCCCTCTATGTGGCGCAGGCTGATTTACCACCCGGAAGTCAACTACGCACTGCGGCAAACGCTGGTGCTGTGTTTGCCGGTCGCAATTGGCCTCCTTCTCGGCCACCTGCAGCAGGGCCTGCTGTTCTCGCTGGTACCCGCATGCTGCAACGTCGCCGGCCTTGATACGCCGCACAAGCGCTTCTTTAAACGCCTGATTATCGGCGGCTCGCTCTTTGCAGGCTGCAGCCTGATCGTTCAGCTCCTTCTCCAGCAGGATATCCCGCTGCCTTTAATTCTCAGCGGCCTGACCCTGCTCCTTGGCGTCACGGCGGAAATCAGCTCGCTGCACGCGAGGCTGCTGCCCGCCTCGCTGATTGCCGCCATCTTTACCCTGAGCCTCGCCGGCAATATGCCGGTCTGGGAACCGCTGCTGATCTACGCGCTCGGCACGCTGTGGTACGGGCTATTCAACTGGTTCTGGTTTTGGCTGTGGCGCGAGCAGCCGCTGCGCGAATCGCTAAGCCTGCTCTACCGGGAGCTGGCCAACTATTGTGAAGCCAAATACAGCCTGCTGACCCAGCATATCGACCCGGCAACCTCGCTGCCTCCGCTGCTTACCCGTCAGCAAAAGGTCGTCGACCTGATCACCCAGTGCTACCAGCAGATGCATATGCTGGCGGCCAATCAGCGTAACGATCATAAGCGCCTGCTGCGGGCGTTTCAGGTGGCCCTCGATCTGCAGGAGCATATTTCCGTCAGCCTGCATCAGCCGGAAGAGGTGCAGAAGCTGGTCGAACGCAGCCACGCGGAAGCGGTAATCCGCTGGAATGCGCAAACCGTCGCCGCGCGGCTAAGGGTGCTGGCTGATGACATCCTGTACCACCGCTATCCGCAGCGCTTTAACATGGATAAGCAGATCGGCGCCCTGGAGAAGATTGCCTCTCAGCACCCCGACAACCCGGTCGGGCAATTCTGCGCATGGCACTTCAGCCGCCTTGCCCGGGTGCTGCGCACCCAGCGCCCGCTGTACCCGCGTAACCTGATGGCCGATAAGGAACGGCGCCTGCCGCTGCTGCCTGCGCTGAAAAACTATCTCTCTTACAAATCGCCGGCTTTACGCAGCGCCGCCCGGATCTGCGTGATGCTCACCGCAGCGAGCCTGATGGGCAGCGCGCTAAACCTGCCCAAACCCTACTGGATCCTGATGACGGTGCTTTTTGTCACCCAGAACGGCTACGGCGCGACGCGGGTCCGCATCGTCCACCGCGCGGCGGGGACCCTTGCCGGCCTGGTGATTGCCGGACTGACGCTGCACTTCCACGTCCCGGAGGGCTATACGCTGACCGCGATGCTGATTATCACGCTGTTGAGCTATCTGATTATTCGCAAGAGCTACGGCTGGGCGATGGTGGGCTTTACCGTCACGGCGGTGTATACCCTGCAGCTGCTGACGCTCAACGGCGAGCAGTTTATTGTCGCCAGGCTTATCGATACGCTTATCGGGTGCCTGATTGCCTTCGGCGGGATGGTATGGCTGTGGCCGCAGTGGCAAAGCGGCCTGCTGCGTAAAAACGCCCATGACGCGCTGGAGGCGGACCAGGAAGCCATCCGCCTCATTCTCAGCGACGATCACCAGGCGCCGGCGCTGGCCTATCGGCGGATGCGGGTCAACCAGGCGCACAACTCGCTGTATAACTCGCTGAATCAGGCGATGCAGGAGCCCGGCTTTAACTCGCAATACCTTGACGATATGAAGCTGTGGGTCACCCATAGCCAGTTTATTGTCGAGCATATCAACGCCATGACCACGCTGGCCCGCGAGCACAATATGCTGACGCCGGATCTGGCCCGGCGCTATCTTGAATCCTGTGAGATTGCGCTGCAGCGCTGCCAGCAGCGGCTGGATAGCGACGGGCCGGGTAGCGCCGGCGAGGTGAATATCATGGAGTCGCAGGATGCGGACGTGCCCCGCGGCCCGCTGAGCACCATGGAGCAGCACCTGCAGCGGATCCTCGATCATCTGAACACCATGCACACCATCTCGTCGGTGGCATGGCGTCAGCGCCCGCATCACGGCATCTGGCTACGCGCAACTAAGCGCTAAGTACGCGCTGTACCGCCTGTGCGAAGCGCGCCATTCCTTCGTCAATATCGCTATCGTCAATGACCAGCGAAGGCACAAAGCGCATCACGTCAGGCCCGGCATTGAGCACCATAACGCCCGCCTCCGCCGCGGCATACAGGAAATCACGCGCCCGGCCGTGATGCTGAGGCTTCAGCTCCGCGCCGATCAGCAGCCCCATACCGCGAATATCGCTAAACAGATCGAAGCGGGCGTCAATCTGCTGCAGATGCTGCACAAAGCGCTCGCGCTTCGCGTTGACGCCGTCCAGAACCTCAGGCGTATTAATCAAATCAAACGCCGCTCCGGCGACGGCGCAGGCGAGCGGATTTCCCCCGTAGGTCGAACCGTGGGAACCGGCATGGAACGCGCTGGCGATATCATGGGTGGTCAGCATGGCGCTAATCGGGAAACCGCCGCCGAGCGCTTTCGCGCTGGTGAGGATATCCGGCGTCACGCCGTAATGCATATAGGCGAACAACGAACCGGTACGCCCCATTCCGCACTGCACTTCATCAAACACCAGCAGCGCCTGGTGCCGATCGCACAGTTCACGCAGGCCTTTGAGGAACTCCGGGGTCGCGGCCATCACGCCGCCTTCGCCCTGAATCGGCTCAACCACCACCGCGCAGGTGTGATCGTCCATAACCGCCTTCACCGCGTGCAGGTCGTTGAAGGGTACGTGAATGATATCCGCCGGCTTCGGCCCGAAGCCGTCAGAATATTTCGGCTGCCCGCCAACGGAGACCGTAAACAGCGAACGGCCGTGGAAAGCGTTATGGAAGGCGATGATTTTGGTTTTATAGGGGCTATGGCGGGTGATCGTGTAGTTGCGCGCCAGCTTGAATGCCGTTTCGTTGGCTTCAGTGCCGGAGTTCATAAACACCACGCGGTCGGCGAAGGTGGCATAGACCAGCTTTCTGCCCAGGCGCAGCGCCGGTTCGTTGGTGAAAACGTTGCTGGTATGCCACAGCGTTTCCCCCTGCTCATGCAGCGCCGCAACCAGCGCCGGATGACAATGGCCGAGCGCCGTGACGGCAATACCGCCCGCAAAATCAACGTACTCCTTGCCCTGCTGATCCCATACGCGGCTACCTTTACCTTTTACCGGAATAAATTCTGCCGGTGCATAAATCGGCAAAATAACCTCATCGAACGTGGCGCGGGTAATTGCCGGTTGCTCAGTTGCCATGTGATGCCATCCTTCTTCGTTATGCCATGATGATAGTGATATTATAATCACAAAATATGCATAAAAAATCAGTCAATGGCAACTACAAATCACCGCCTGAGGAAGTTTGCCAGCAGCTGATGCCCCTGCTCGCTGAGGATGCTTTCCGGGTGAAACTGCACCCCCTCGAGATCCCACTCTCGATGGCGAATGGCCATAATCTCTCCGCTCTCGCTGCGGGCCGTCACTGCGAAGCAGTCAGGCAGGGTGTCCGGGTCAATGACCAGAGAGTGGTAGCGGGTCACGGTGAGGGGGTTGTTTAACCCCCGAAACACGCCGCGTCCGTCGTGGCTGATGGGGGCGGTTTTTCCATGCATGACTTTAGCGGCGCGGACGATGGTCGCCCCGAAGACCTGGGCGATAGCCTGATGCCCAAGGCACACGCCCAGCAGCGGCACCTTCCCGGCATAATGCCCGATGACGGCCAGGGAGATCCCCGACTCATCCGGCGTGCAGGGGCCAGGAGAGATAACGATTTTCTCCGGCGCCAGCGCCGCGATCTCCTCCAGCGTCAGCTCATCGTTACGCTTAACCAGCACCTCAGCCCCCAGCTCGCAAAAATACTGGTACAAATTCCAGGTGAAAGAATCATAGTTGTCGATAAGCAGGATCATAGCGGCTCCGGAAAAAACAAAACCGGGCTATTCTACTCAGAATCTCACGCTTCGCTTACCACTTTGGCAAAGATCGCTTCCAGCGGCTGCGCATCGCCCATGGCCCCCAGCTGATTAGCCCGGCCCCACGCCTCGGGATCGATATCGCGCCAGTCGAGGATAAAGCCGGCATGAATCGCCAGCTGCTCAAAGAAAATACGCTGCGCCAGCCCGCTGCCGAGGCGAAAAGGGTGCAGCACATTGATTTCACCGTAGTACCAGCTCAGGCGCGTAATAAAAGCGCTGCGCTCAAGGCCGCTAAGATAGTTCTCCTCTTCCAGAGCCCGCATCAGCGCGTTGCCCTCCTTTTCAATCCATGCGAAATGACAAAAAGGCGTATCTCCCTGATAGATATCAATCTCCCTGAATCGTCCGGCCCAGGCAAAAATATCCTGGTAGAGCTGATGGTGAATCGCGCAGAGATAGGGCAGCCCGCGCCCGCGCGGCCCCAGGGGAATCGTTGCCGCGCGTAGGGAGGTTATCTCCAGCATGACCTGCTCGAGCCGCCGGGCCTGGCGAATACCGGGAAGATTGCGCAATACGTCGAGCACGGGGTAGAGATAGGGATCGCGGTCGTTGCCAAATTTACTGCTCATGACGCCCCCCTCAGCTCAGCAAGGCGCGCCAGCGCTTCATCGGCGCTTAGCGTCACCAAAGGTACAGCGGCGCCTTCCAGCCGACGGCTGGCCTGAAAATTCACGTTTCGAGTCTGTTCCCAGAGCCGGGATTTTTGCTTATCGGTGAGTGAACGCATGCTCGCCTCTCTTATCGTCCCCTGTGCCACAAGTATAAGCAGCAATTTCGGGTCACGCAGAAAGGCCGAAACAACGGCGCGAGCGTAGGCCGCCCGCGCGCGGGAGAGCTTAAGGCAGAACCTTCGCGGAGAGGATCACAACGGGTTTGGACGGTACATTCTGGTACGGCCCAACGTTATGCGTCTGGACCTGGGAAATCTTGTCGGCGACGTCCATGCCTTTGACGACTTTACCAAACACCGCGTAGCCAAAATCGCGCTGTCCGTGATCGAGGAAGGCGTTGTCGGCGATGTTGATGAAGAACTGGCTGGTCGCGCTGTCCTGATCGGCGGTGCGCGCCATCGCGATGGTGCCACGGGTGTTACGCAGGCCGTTATCCGCTTCGTTTTTGATTGGCGGGTTCGGCTGCTTTTGCTGCATCTGCTCGCTGAAGCCGCCGCCCTGCACCATAAAGCCAGGAATTACGCGGTGAAAAGTGGTGTTGTTGTAGAAGCCGCTGTTCACGTACTTCAGGAAGTTATCGACGGAAATCGGTGCTTTCTGGCTATTTAACTCCAGCTCAATATTTCCCGCAGAAGTCGTCAGCAAGACATGAGGATCGCCCTTTGCTGCCATGGCCGGGGAGAAAGCGGAAATAGCGAAAACGGCAACCACCGCCGCCAGAGTTGATTTGAGCATCGAGATTCCTTAACGGAGCTGAAAAAAAGCAAGTGCATTGATTCTAAAGAGCCTTTGCATCCTGGGCCAGCCTTTTACCTAATTTTACGTAGCTGAAACAGTTGTAACGAGGCGCACTTCGCTCGGCCAAATCTATAAAAGCGATCTGCATCACACTAATCTATGCAAAAAGATCTACATTTCATAATAAACGTTTGCTTACATCACCCGAACGAATAAAATCTGTCCGCCCTGGCGCAGAGTCAACGCGCTTTACATTTCTATTCACAGGCCAGTCATGACTAACAGCAATCGTATCAAGCTCACATGGATCAGCTTCTTCTCCTACGCCCTGACCGGAGCGCTGGTGATCGTCACCGGGATGGTGATGGGCAATATCGCCGATTACTTCCATGTACCCGTTTCGAGTATGAGCAACACCTTCACTTTCCTCAATGCCGGGATCCTGATCTCTATCTTCCTCAACGCCTGGCTGATGGAGATCGTGCCGCTGAAAACGCAGCTGCGCTTTGGCTTTATCCTGATGGTACTGGCGGTAATCGGGCTGATCTTTGGCCACAGCCTGACGCTGTTCTCCGCGTCGATGTTCGTGCTGGGTCTGGTCAGCGGGATCACCATGTCGATCGGCACCTTCCTGATAACCCATATGTATGAAGGCCGCCAGCGCGGCGCGCGCCTGCTGTTCACCGACTCCTTCTTCAGCATGGCGGGAATGATTTTCCCGATGGTTGCCGCCTATCTGCTGGCGCGCAGCATCGAGTGGTACTGGGTGTATGTCTGCATTGGTCTGGTTTACGTCGCCATCTTCGTTCTGACTTTCGGCTGTGAATTCCCGGTGCTGGGCCATAAAGCGCAGCAGGACAGCCAGCCGGTCGTCAAAGAGAAATGGGGTATCGGCGTACTGTTCCTGTCCATCGCCGCGCTGTGCTACATCCTTGGCCAGTTGGGCTTTATCTCCTGGGTGCCGGAGTATGCCAAGGGCCTGGGCATGAGCCTTGGCGACGCAGGTAAGCTGGTAAGCGATTTCTGGATGTCGTACATGATAGGTATGTGGTCATTCAGCTTCATCCTGCGTTTCTTCGACCTGCAGCGCATTCTTACCGTTCTGGCGGGCCTGGCAACGGTGCTGATGTACCTGTTTATTAACGGTTCGCCGGAGCATATGCCGTGGTTTATCCTGACCCTTGGCTTCTTCTCCAGCGCTATCTACACCTCGCTGATTACCCTGGGTTCGCAGCAGACCAAAGTCTCCTCGCCGAAGCTGGTTAACTTTGTGCTCACCTGCGGCACCATCGGGACGATGCTGACCTTCGTGGTCACCGGTCCTATCGTTGCCGCCAGCGGCCCGCAGGCAGCGCTGCAAACCGCTAACGGCCTCTATGCCGTGGTATTCGTGATGTGCATTATCCTCGGCTTCGTCTCCCGCCACCGCCAGCACGGCGCGCAGGCGGGGTCACACTAAGCCACGCTAGCCCTTTGGCCCCTTTGCATCCGCAGAGGGGCTATTGCGAGTAAAGAACAGCTCCTCCCCGCCTCTATCGGTCTGTATCCAGGTCTGCGCCAGCTGCGTGGTGGCAATAACCCGCCCCTGACGAATCGACCAGCGTACCGGCACCTGACAGCGCACGGCTTCAAAACCGTTTTCCGCAGGCAGAATAATCAGGTTGGCGGTATTCCCCGTACTGATGCCGTAGTCGCTCAGACCAAAGGTGCGGGCGCTATTGTCGGTAATCAGCTTCAGGCCGTCGTTAATCTGCTGGTAGCCCATCAGCTGACAGACGTGCAGTCCCATATGCAGTACCTGCAGCATATTGCCGGTGCCCAGCGGATACCACGGGTCGAAAACGTCGTCGTGACCAAAGCACACGTTGATCCCTGCGGCCATCAGCTCTTTGACCCGGGTAATACCGCGCCGCTTGGGGTACTCGTCGAAGCGCCCCTGCAGGTGGATATTCACCAGCGGGTTGGCGACAAAGTTGATCCCCGAGAGCTTCAGCAGGCGAAACAGCCGCGAAGTGTAGGCGCCGTTATAGGAGTGCATGGCGGTGGTATGGCTGGCCGTAACCCGCGGGCCAATCCCCTCTTTTAGCGCCAGGGCCGCAACCGTTTCGACAAACCGCGACTGCTCATCATCGATTTCATCGCAGTGGATATCCAGCGGACGCTGATACTTCTGCGCCAGGCGAAAGGCGATATGCAGGGACTCAACGCCGTACTCGCGGGTAAACTCAAAGTGGGGAATCGCCCCCACCACGTCGGCGCCGAGGCGCAGCGCCTCTTCCAGCAGGGCCTCCCCATTGGGGTAGGATAAAATCCCCTCCTGTGGGAAGGCGACTATCTGCAAATCTACCCACGGGGCTACCTCCTGCTTCACTTCCAGCATCGCTTTTAAGGCGGTCAGCGTCGGGTCTGAAACATCGACATGCGTGCGTACAAACTGTATGCCGTTGGCAATTTGCCACTTCAGGGTTTTCCACGCCCGGGCTTTGACATCCTCATGGCTCAGCAGCGCCTTGCGCTCCGCCCAACGCTCAATACCCTCGAACAGCGTCCCGGATTGATTCCAGCTCGGCTCACCGGCAGTTTGCGTCGTATCCAGATGAATATGCGGTTCAATAAACGGCGGAATTGCCAGCCCACCGCGGGCGTTGAGCACTTCAAGACTCTCGCCGCGCGCGTCGCCCATCGGGGTAATATCGCCAAAGCAACCTTTATCTATTGCTATCTGCCATAGCCCATCGCGGCCAGGCAGGCGCACGTTCTGAATCAACCAAAGTGGTGCTGCTGTCATCTTGATGGCTCCCGTTAAAATTGCTTAATTTTCACTCAGCCCGCCCCCGCGTTCTCCTGCCATTTTTGTACATAAAAGCAACAAAAAGGAAAAGCCTGAGTTTTCCAATACTTAGAAAAACCCAAATAAATCATGACAATACCCATTAAGGGGTAGGCAGGATTGAATTTGATTTGCATCAATAAGTGTACCGGCTGAATCGTTAAGGTAGGCGGTATTAGAAAAGAAATCGAGGCAAAAATGAGCAAAGTCAGAATCGCTATTATCGGTAACGGCATGGTTGGCCATCGCTTTATCGAAGAGCTTCTTGATAAGGCGCCTGCCGGAGAGTTTGACATTACCGTGTTCTGCGAAGAACCCCGTATCGCTTACGACCGCGTCCACCTGTCATCTTACTTCTCCCATCATACCGCGGAAGAACTTTCGCTGGTTCGTGAAGGATTTTACGAGAAGCACGGCGTTAACGTCCTGATCGGCGAGCGCGCGATTACGATTAACCGCCAGGAGAAGGTCATTCACTCCAGCGCGGGACGCACCGTATTTTACGACAAACTGGTGATGGCAACCGGCTCCTATCCGTGGATCCCGCCGATTAAAGGCGCGGAAACTCAGGACTGCTTCGTTTACCGTACGATTGAAGATCTCAACGCTATCGAATCCTGCGCCCGCCGCAGCAAACGCGGCGCCGTCGTCGGCGGCGGCCTGCTGGGCCTTGAAGCCGCAGGCGCGCTGAAAAACCTCGGCGTTGAAACCCACGTTATCGAATTTGCGCCAATGCTGATGGCCGAGCAGCTTGATAATATGGGCGGCGAGCAGCTGAAGCGCAAAATCGAAAGTATGGGCGTGAAGGTTCATACCAGCAAAAATACCAAAGAAATCGTCCAGCAGGGCACCGAAGCGCGGAAAACCATGCAATTCGCCGACGGTAGCGAGCTGCAGGTCGATTTCATCGTGTTCTCCACCGGTATTCGCCCGCGCGACAAGCTGGCGACCCAATGCGGTCTGGCGGTGGCACAGCGCGGCGGTATCGTCGTGAATGATACCTGCCAGACCTCCGATCCGGATATCTACGCCATTGGCGAATGCGCCAGCTGGAACAACCGCGTCTATGGTCTGGTCGCGCCGGGCTACAAAATGGCCCAGGTAACCGTCGACCATATCCTCGGCACGGACAACGCCTTCACCGGCGCCGACCTCAGCGCCAAGCTGAAGCTGCTCGGCGTTGACGTTGGCGGCATCGGCGATGCGCATGGCCGCACGCCTGGCGCACGCAGCTACGTCTATCTCGATGAGAGCAAAGAAGTCTACAAACGCCTGATCGTCAGCGCAGATAACAAAACCCTGCTCGGCGCGGTGCTGGTTGGCGATACCAGCGACTACGGCAACCTGCTGCAGCTGGTGCTCAACGCCATCGAACTGCCGGAAAACCCGGACGCGCTGATCCTGCCGCCCCATGCCGGCAGCGGCAAGCCTTCTATTGGCGTCGATAAGCTGCCGGACAGCGCGCAAATCTGCTCCTGCTTCGACGTGACCAAAGGCATGCTGATCTCCGCCATCAATAAGGGCTGCCATACCGTTGCCGCGCTGAAAGCTGAAACCAAAGCCGGTACCGGCTGCGGCGGCTGTATTCCGCTGGTGACCCAGGTACTGAACGCCGAGCTGGCAAAACAGGGTATCGAAGTTAACCATAACCTGTGCGAGCACTTCGCCTACTCGCGCCAGGAGCTGTTCCACCTGATCCGCGTCGAAGGCATCAAAACCTTCGATGAGCTGCTGGAAAAACACGGCAAGGGCTACGGCTGCGAAGTATGTAAACCTACCGTTGGCTCACTGCTGGCCTCCTGCTGGAATGAGTACATCCTCAAACCTGAGCATACGCCGCTGCAGGAGACCAACGATAACTTCCTCGCCAATATCCAGAAAGACGGGACCTACTCGATTATCCCGCGTTCCGCAGGCGGCGAAATCACCCCCGAAGGCCTGGTGGCCGTCGGCCGCATCGCGCGTGAATATAACCTCTACACCAAAATCACCGGCTCGCAGCGTATCGGCATGTTTGGCGCTCAGAAAGACGATCTGCCGGAAATCTGGCGTCAGCTGATTGAAGCGGGCTTTGAAACCGGCCACGCGTACGCCAAGGCCCTGCGTATGGCCAAAACCTGCGTCGGCAGCACCTGGTGCCGCTACGGCGTGGGCGACAGCGTCGGCTTCGGCGTCGAGCTGGAGAATCGCTACAAAGGCATCCGTACGCCGCATAAGATGAAGTTTGGCGTGTCCGGCTGTACGCGTGAATGTGCGGAAGCGCAGGGTAAAGACGTCGGCATCATCGCCACCGAAAAAGGCTGGAACCTCTACGTGTGCGGCAACGGCGGGATGAAGCCTCGCCACGCGGATCTGCTGGCCGCCGACCTTGACCGTGAAACGCTGCTCAAGTATCTCGACCGCTTTATGATGTTCTACATCCGCACCGCCGATAAGCTGACGCGTACCGCGCCATGGCTGGATAACATGGAAGGCGGGATCGATTATCTGAAGCGCGTCATCATCGACGATAAGCTGGGTCTGAACGAACACCTGGAAGAGGAGCTGGCCCGCCTGCGTGCAGCCTTCGCCTGCGAGTGGACTGAAACCGTCAACAGCCCGGCGGCGCAGAGCCGCTTCAGGCACTTTATCAACAGCAGCCAGCGTGACCCGAACGTTCAGGTTGTGCCGGAACGTGAACAGCATCGCCCGGCTACGCCGTATGAGCGTATTCCGGTGACTCTGGTGGAGGAAAACGTATGAGCCAGTGGATAAACATCTGCAAGATTGACGAAATCCTGCCGGCAACCGGCGTCTGCGCCCTGCTTGGCCAGCAGCAGGTTGCCGTCTTCCGCCCTTATCACGACGAGCGGGTTTTTGCGATCAGCAACATCGATCCGTTCTTCAACGCCAGCGTTCTTTCTCGCGGCATCATTGCCGAACACGAAGGCGACCTGTGGGTTGCCAGCCCGTTGAAAAAACAGCGTTTCCGTCTGCGTGACGGCGTCTGCATGGAAGATGGGAGCCACTCCATCGCCCATTTTGACGCGCGGGTAAAAGACGGGAAGGTTCAGCTTAAAGCCTGACGCCCCGAGGTTCCCTCTGGTCCTCAGAGGGAACCATACATTCTGCTTATGCCCACTAAGCGGTAAGCACCGGAAAAGTCGTATATTTTGTCACTCCTCCGCTGCTATGCTACGACGGCTCACCATCTCTCATTGCCCTGCTGCGAGGATATTCCGTGGATCACTTACCCATTTTTTGCCAGTTGCGCGATCGCGACTGTCTGCTGGTTGGCGGCGGGGATGTTGCCGAACGCAAGGCGCGGCTGCTGCTCGATGCTGGCGCCAAATTAACGGTTAACGCCCTCGAATTCTCGCCACAGTTTCAGGTGTGGGCGGATGCGCAGATGCTAACGCTGGTAAAAGACCGCTTTAATCCCGAACTGCTCGACTGCTGCTGGCTGGCGATCGCCGCGACGGACGACAACGACGTTAACCAGCAGGTCAGCCAGGCGGCGGAAGCGCGACGTATCTTTTGCAACGTCGTGGATTCGCCGCAGCAGGCCAGCTTTATTATGCCCTCGATTATCGACCGCTCGCCGCTGATGGTCGCCGTCTCCTCCGGCGGGACGTCGCCGGTGCTGGCGCGGCTGCTGCGCGAAAAGCTGGAGTCGGTTCTTCCGCTGCATTTAGGCCAGCTGGCGCACTATGCTGGCCAGCTGCGGGCGCGGGTTAAAAAACAGTTTGCCACGGTGGCCGAGCGTCGACGCTTCTGGGAAAAGCTGTTTATGAACGACCGCCTGGCGCAGTCGTTAGCCAACGAAGACCGGCAGGCCGTAGCCGATACCACCGAGCAGCTGCTGACCGAACCGCTGGATCACCGCGGTGAAGTCGTGCTGGTGGGCGCCGGGCCGGGTGATGCCGGTCTGCTGACCCTGAAAGGGCTGCAGCAGATCCAGCAGGCGGACGTCGTGGTTTACGATCGGCTGGTCTCAGACGATATTATGAATCTGGTTCGCCGCGACGCCGACCGGGTATTCGTCGGCAAGCGGGCGGGCTACCACTGCGTACCGCAGGATGAGATTAACCAGATCCTGCTGCGGGAAGCGCAGAACGGCCGCCGCGTCGTGCGTCTGAAGGGCGGCGATCCGTTTATTTTCGGCCGCGGTGGCGAAGAGCTCGAAACCCTGTGTAATGCCGGTATTCCCTTCTCGGTGGTTCCGGGGATCACCGCCGCCTCCGGCTGCTCCGCCTATTCCGGTATTCCGCTGACCCACCGCGACTTCGCGCAGGGCGTACGCCTGGTCACCGGGCATCTGAAAACCGGGGCCGAGCTGGACTGGCAAAACCTGGCGGTAGAAAAGCAGACGCTGGTATTTTATATGGGCTTAAACCAGGCGTCAGCGATCAGAGAGAAGCTTATTGCCCACGGCATGGCGGCAGATATGCCGGCGGCGATTGTTGAAAACGGTACGGCGGTCAGCCAGAAGGTGGTGACCGGCACCCTGGATCGGCTGGACGTGCTGGCGCAGCAGATGGCGAGCCCGGCGCTGATTATCGTCGGCCGCGTGGTGAGCCTGCGCGACAGGCTCAACTGGTTCTCTAACCACTAAGATTCGCCGCGCCTCTGCTCGCAGCGTGCTGAACGGGCGAGGTAGCGACAACGGTAAAAAAGCAAAAGGGCGGGATTAACCCGCCTTTTTTTCGGCTTTGTGCGTGCGGTCTTTATCGCCGCCGCTTACGGCTTCGCAACAAAACCAATCGCTTCGTATACCGCTTTCAGCGTTTGTGAAGCGCGAGCGCTGGCTTTATCCGCCCCGTCTCTCATCACCTGGTTCAGGAAGGCTTCATCGTTACGGAAGCGGTTATAGCGCTCCTGCAGCTCAACCAGCATGCCGGACACCGCATCGGCTACTTCGCCCTTCAGATGACCGTACATTTTCCCGTCGAAGTGCTGCTCCAGCTCCGCAATGCTCTGGCCGGTCACGCCGGAGAGAATATCCAGCAGGTTAGATACGCCGGCTTTGTTCTGCTGGTCGTAGCGCACGACCGGCGGCTCGTCGGAATCCGTTACCGCACGCTTGATCTTTTTGACGACCGATTTCGGGTCTTCCAGCAGGCCAATGACGTTGTTGCGGTTGTCGTCCGACTTGGACATCTTTTTCGTCGGCTCAAGCAGCGACATGACGCGCGCGCCGGATTTCGGAATAAACGGCTCAGGAACCTTGAACACTTCGCCGTAGATTGCGTTGAAGCGCTGGGCGATATCGCGGCTCAGCTCCAGGTGCTGCTTCTGGTCTTCGCCCACCGGCACCTGGTTGGTTTGATAAAGCAGGATGTCGGCCGCCATCAGCACCGGATAATCAAACAGGCCGGCGTTAATGTTTTCCGAGTAGCGCGCGGACTTGTCCTTGAACTGGGTCATGCGGCTCAGCTCACCGAAATAGGTGTAGCAGTTCAGCGCCCAGCCCAGCTGCGCATGCTCCGGCACGTGCGACTGAACGAAGATGGTGCTTTTCGCAGGATCGATACCGCATGCAAGGTAAAGCGCCAGCGTATCCAGCGTGGCCTTACGCAGTTTCTCAGGATCCTGACGCGCGGTGATGGCGTGCAAATCCACGATGCAGTAGATGCACTGAAAATCATCCTGCATGCCCACCCACTGACGCAGCGCACCCATGTAGTTGCCAATGGTCAATTCACCTGAGGGCTGTGCGCCACTAAAAACGATGGGCTTAGTCATTTTTTAATTCCTGAGTTTCACTGGACGGTAACCCGAGAGCGGGTAGGAGTTCGTTAAATTGGTCAAAGATGCAATCCGGCTCGCTGAGCGCGATGGGCTCACCGTAGTTGTAGCCGTAGGTCAGGCCAACTGAGCCAAAGCCGGCCGCTTTCGCCGCCATGACATCGTTACGCGAATCGCCGACAAACAGCAGCTCAGCGGGAGCCAACCCCAGCTTTTCCGCAACCAGCAGCAGCGGTTCGGGATGCGGCTTCTTGTTCTGCACATCGTCGCCGCCGATAACCACGGTAAAATATTTAGCGATATCCAGCGCGGCCAGCATCGGGGCAACGAACGGCGTCGGCTTGTTGGTGACCAGCGCCAGCGGCAGCCCTTTGGCGTGCAGAGCGCCCAGCGTATCGGCGACCGCCGGGAACAGGAAGCTGCCCTCTTCCGCGGCTTCAGCATAGTAGCGGTCAAACAGCTTGCGCAGCAGCGCCAGCTGCTCGGCCTGCGGGATATCGTCGCGATCGGCGGAAGGTTTCCCCCCGGCCGCGCGCAGCGTCGCGCGCTCCTGACGTGCCCAGATAAGGGCGCGCTCCATCAGCACGTCCGCGCCGTTGCCAATCCAGGTGACAACGCGATCCTCTCCCGCCATCGGGAGTTCTAAAGCGTAAAGCGCGCTATCAACGGCCGCCGTCAGACCCGGCGCGCTGTCCACCAGCGTGCCGTCGAGGTCAAACGCGATACCGCGAATAGCCTGTAACTTATCCATGACTAACCTTCGCTAATTCACTGCGCATTTGATCGATGACTGTTTTATAGTCCGGCTGGTCGAAAATGGCCGAGCCGGCAACGAACATATCCGCCCCTGCGGCCGCAATATCCGCGATATTGCTAACTTTTACGCCGCCGTCGACTTCGAGGCGAATATCGTAGCCGGAGGCATCGATGCGCTGGCGAACTTCACGGAGTTTGTCGAGGGTCTGCGGAATGAAAGACTGGCCGCCGAATCCCGGGTTGACGGACATCAGCAGGATCACGTCCAGCTTATCCATCACGTAATCAAGGTAGCTCAGCGGGGTTGCCGGGTTGAATACCAGGCCGGCCTTACAGCCGTGCTCTTTGATGAGCTGCAGGCTGCGATCGACGTGCTCTGACGCTTCCGGATGGAAGGTGATGATGCTGGCGCCCGCGGCGGCGAAATCAGGAATGATGCGGTCGACCGGCTTAACCATCAGGTGCACGTCGATAGGCGCGGTGATGCCATAGCCGCGCAGCGCTTTCAGCACCATTGGGCCGATAGTCAGATTCGGCACGTAGTGGTTGTCCATCACGTCAAAGTGCACAACGTCTGCACCTGCAGCCAACGCTTTGGCGGTATCTTCACCCAAACGGGCAAAATCAGCCGACAGAATCGAAGGGGCAATCAAATACTGCTTCATCCGCATCTCCTTGAAAATTATTTAGTCTTCGGCGGACGGTAAAGAGCAAGAAGCTCGTCCACCTTCTTTCGGGTACCACCGTTGCTGCTGATACTGCGTCGAACTTTGACGACGTGCAGTTTAGCCAGACGATACCATTCGCGGGTAAGCGCGGTATCGTGGTTAGAAATCAGAACCGGAACCCGCTGCTCGAACAGATTCTCCGCCAGCTGCGCCAGATGGGCCTGCTGTTCGGAATTAAAGCTGCTCGTATGGTACGCCGTAAAGTTCGCGGTAGCAGACAAAGGCGCGTACGGCGGGTCGCAGTAGACCACAGAAGTCCCGTCGGCTCGCGCCATGCTGTCGGCGTACGACTCGCAGTAGAAGTAGGCATTCTGCGCCTTCTGCGCAAAATGATACAGTTCATCTTCGGGGAAATAGGGCTTCTTATAGCGGCCAAAAGGCACGTTGAACTCACCGCGCAGATTGTAACGACACAGGCCGTTGTAGCCATGGCGATTCAGATACAGGAACAGCACCGCACGACGAAGCGGGTCCTGGCTTTGATTGAATTCAGCACGGAACTGGTAGTATCTCTCCGCCACGTTATTCTCAGGCGTAAACATCTCCTGCGCCGCGGTAACATAATCATCCGTCTGCGATTTGACGATGTTGTAAAGGCTAATCAAATCGCTGTTGATGTCCGCGAGGATATAACGAGAAAAGTCGGTATTAAGAAATACCGACCCGGCGCCTACAAAGGGCTCAATCAGACAGTCGCCCTGCGGCAAATGTTTTTTTATATCGTCAAGCAGGGGGTATTTCCCCCCCGCCCATTTCAGAAAAGCGCGATTCTTTTTCATGCTGCCTAAATAATTACACATTCTCCGGCTGTGGAGAAAGCTCCGACAGCACCCTGCGCTTAAGACTACGCCGCGGCTTACTTCAGGTCAGCCTGGACCTGATGCAGCGGTTTTGCCCACGGGTTTTTCGCCTGCACGTCCGCTGGCAGAGTCGCTACAGCGCGTTTAGCTTCATCTTTCGAAGCATAAATGCCGCTGACCAGCACGTACCAGGGCTGACCGTTACGGGTAGTCTCATAGACGACGTACTTATCCAGCTTCTCTTTCTTCGCCCAGCTACTCAGATTGTTGTAGTTGGAGGAAGAGCTGAGCTGCAGGGTGTAGTTGCTGGACGGAGCGGCTTTCATCGAGCTCACGTCACCGGCAGTTTTGCCCGCAGAAGCGGCCG
The DNA here is from genome assembly GCF_030078455.1 of Klebsiella sp. Ech2A. Taxonomy (NCBI): domain Bacteria; kingdom Pseudomonadati; phylum Pseudomonadota; class Gammaproteobacteria; order Enterobacterales; family Enterobacteriaceae; genus Klebsiella; species Klebsiella sp. Ech2A. The sequence continues at coordinate 60,279 of NZ_JAQGFU010000003.1, forward strand.
CTGTCGCCGCCGGAGCAGCGGTCGCTGCAGCAGTAGCGGTTGCCGCAGGCGCGGCGGCCGGAGTCGGCTTAGCCTGGGCAGTAGCGGCAGGCTTAGCTGGCGCGACGGCTGGCGTTTTCACCGGAGCCGCAGCGGCGGTGCTTTCAACACGCTTCGGCTGTGCCGGCTTCGACTCAACCGGTGCTTTCGCGGTAGCCATCGGCTTCGGCTCAATAACCGTATGCTTACGCTCGGCCGGACGCGGTGCGGCGGCGGTCTGCGTCTGGCGCTCGGTGGTTGCCTGACGCGGAGCCGTACCGTTGCGCATCGGGGCGACGGTTGCAGGTTCGGTCGGTAACGTCGAGCTAGCCACGGCGCTGTCAATCTGGCCCTGCTGCTGAGTCAGCGCGTTGTTCAGATCGCCCTGAACCTCGACGCGCTGCTGTCCCTGCGGCTCAGCGGTAGTCTGGCCCTGGGTTGGGTTAGACGCAATTGGCGGCAGAGAAACGTCCTGCTGCTGGGTGCTACCCGCGGTCTGGCCCTGCGCGGCAGGCTGAGCGCTATTGTCCTGCGCGTCTGACAGATTGATACTCTTCTCACCTGTCGCCGCTTGTTCGTTCGAGGAAGATGGCGACTTCAGTGCTGAACCGATGCCGACAATCAGCAGCAGCAGCACGAGGATCCCCACCCCCATCATAATGTACTGGCGAGAGGCAGGCTTCGCTGGCGCTTTCTTACGCTTACGCGGACGGCGCTCAACCTGCTGCTCTTCGACCTCGTCTTCTTCAGACTCCAGCTCTTCTTCATACTCTTCTTCATCGCGCTCACGGCGTGCTTTACTGGCGCGCGTCGGACGGCTCTCGTCCGCATCAAGATCGACATCATCAAAATTGATCTGCGGATCGCTATCACGCTCGGAAGACTGACGGGAACGACCAGCACGACGATCGTTGCGATCGGCTTTCAAATCGTCTTCTGGTTTGAATTCATCCATTTAACACCCCACTAAAAGGCTTATGCTCACGACTATTGCATGTCACCTGAAATGATAACGCCGCGCGGACGCGGCTAGACCTTCTTATTGTTGCGCCTGCTCAGTATCAGCAATCGCGCCAAGAACTACATCGTGCGACACTCCGCCGCGAACTTCGCTTTTCCCTATAGCGAGCGGTAGCACCAGCCGCATTTCGCCTGCCAGCACCTTTTTATCACGCATCATGTGGGGCAGATACGCCTGCGCGGTCATCTCCTGCGGCCCACTGACCGGCAGACCCGCACGCTGCAGCAGCGTAATAAGACGCTGCGTATCCTGCGCGCTGAACTGCCCTAATCGTTCGGACGTACGCGCAGCCATGACCATACCGGCAGCGACAGCCTCGCCGTGCAGCCAGTTACCGTAGCCCATTTCGGCCTCGATGGCATGACCAAAAGTATGTCCAAGATTCAGTAAAGCACGTAACCCGGTTTCACGCTCGTCGGCAGCAACAACTTCGGCTTTCAGCTCACAGCAGCGGCGAATACAGTACGCCATTGCTTTTTCATCCAGCGCCATCAGCGCATCGATGTTGTTTTCCAGCCAGTCGAAGAACTCACCGTCAAGGATGACGCCGTACTTAATGACTTCAGCCAGGCCGGAAGACAGTTCGCGCGCCGGCAACGTCTTAAGACAGTTGAGATCGACAACGACGGAAACTGGCTGCCAGAAGGCACCAATCATATTTTTACCGAGAGGATGATTGACGGCAGTTTTACCACCGACCGAAGAATCCACCTGCGACAGCAGGGTGGTTGGAACCTGAATAAAACGCACACCGCGCTGATAGCTAGCCGCAGCAAAGCCGGTTAAATCACCGACCACGCCACCGCCGAGTGCTACCAGTGTGGTGTCACGACCGTGCGGTTTTTGCAACAAAGCGGTGAAGACCGTATCCATCACCGTCAGGCTTTTGTACTGCTCGCCGTCGGGTAAAATAACACTGTCTACCTTAACACCCGCCTGCTCCAGCACGGAACGAACGTTATCCAGATAAAGCGGCGCCAGCGTTTCATTGGTGACCAGCATAACCTGGTCGCCTGATTGCAGTGGCTGAAAGGAAGCTGGATCGTTAAACAAACCAGCCGCGATGGTAATCGGGTAACTACGTTCCCCGAGAGTTACAGTAAGCCTCTCCATAACGCGACGTCCACCTCAGTTGCTTTTACTCTGACGCACTTTATTAAGCCAGAATCAATTGCTTTCCAGCATATGAATAATCTGGTTTGCCACCACTTTCGCACTCTGATCGTCAGTACGAATAGTGACGTCAGCAATCTCTTCATACAGCGGGTTGCGCTCGTCTGCCAACGCTTCAAGCACTTCGCGAGGCGGCGCTTCAACCTGTAATAGAGGACGCTTTTTATCGCGCTGCGTACGGGCAAGCTGTTTTTCGATCGTTGTTTCCAGGTAGACCACCACGCCGCGGGCGGAGAGACGGTTACGCGTTTCACGGGATTTTACAGAGCCGCCGCCTGTTGCCAGCACAATTCCCTGTTTTTCCGTCAATTCATTGATGATTTTTTCTTCACGATCGCGGAAGCCGTCTTCGCCTTCAACATCGAAGACCCAGCCAACGTCAGCGCCGGTGCGTTTCTCAATCTCTTGATCGGAATCGTAAAATTCCATGTTGAGCTGTTGGGCTAACTGGCGCCCAATAGTGCTTTTGCCGGCACCCATAGGCCCAACCAGAAAGATATTGCGTTTCTCTGCCATTTTTTCGGTACTACTAAGACTATTCGTTAATGATAAACCCGCTTCGCGAATACCCAGCGCGGCAGGACATGAACTGAAACCTCATATGCAATAGAGCGAGAGTCAGACTAAAAATTATCTCAATACTCCGGCAGGTTTGGCAACTGAATATACGCTTCATTATTCAAACTACCCCACCGTTGGCTGCACTTATTCGCCTCCAGGTGCATAGCTAGCTATGTTTCTGGGGGTGAACTTGCTTACCGCCTCAATACGTCTTTAACGATTATGAGAATAAATCACCGGACAAAAAGGGAGGATTGATGCCGAACCCGACTCTCAAATCGGTACCCCTTGTATGCTAAATCCGTCCTCACGTCAAACACCTGAAACGTGTTTAGCAAGAAAAACGCCTAATGCACTGCCAGAATCCGTGGGGTAATGAAGACAACCAGTTCGCGTCGCTCATTATCTTTCCCGTCCCGGCGAAACAGCTGACCCAGCAGAGGAATATCGCCGAGTAGCGGAATACTGTCGCGGGCAGATTTGTTTTTTTGTGAAAAAATCCCTCCCAGCGCCAGGGTTTCACCGCTGTTCACCTCAACCTGGGTTTCAATTTCCTGCTTATCGATTGCCAGCACCTCGCCATTTTCCTGCTGCAGCACCTGACCCGGCGTATTCTCACTGATTCGCAGCTTCAGGCGCACGCGGTTCTGCTGCAGCACCGTTGGCGTCACCTCCATTCCTAACACCGCTTCTTTGAACTCGACCGACGTTGCGCCGTTCTCTCCGCGGGAAACCTGATAGGGTATTTCGCTCCCCTGCTTAATGCTGGCGGGCTGCATATGGGAAGCCAGCAGCCGCGGGCTGGCGATGATGTCGACCTGCTGCTTTCGCTCCAGCGCCGACAGCTCCAGCGCCAGCAGGCGCCCGTTGATGCGCCCAATATTGAAGCCCGTGCGCGTACTGGCATCGCCTACCGCCAGCTGGCTGCCCAGCGCGGTGAACTTGCCCGCACCCGGCACGCTGCTGGCTTCAGCCAGGCTCCATTTCACCCCCAGCTCGCGCAGGCTGGTTTCGCTCATTGAGACAATATGCGCCGCCAGCTCTACCTGACCGACGGGCAGGTCCATCTCCAGAGCCCAGGCCTTCAGCGCGGCCAGATGCTCAGCGTCATCCCGAATCAGCAGCCGGTTGGTGCGCCTATCGACGGTCAGGCTACCGCGCGGGCTGAGCAGCCTGTCGCCGTCCTTCGCCAGCTCGCCCGCATCGGCATAGCGCAGCACGATGCTCTGCCGCTGCAGAGGGAGATTCTGTCTTCGCTTTGCGCGATCGGATTCAAGCTGCGCCTGCTGCGCTTTTTTCCACGCCAAAGTATGCACGTACAGAATCGTTCCCTGCTGGCTGAACGCCAGCCCGGCGCTATCGACGACTGACCTCAGCGCCTGCTGCCAGGGAACGTTGTGCAGGTGCAGCGAGAGCGTCCCGCTCACGTCGGAAGCGACCACCAGATTCTGCTGCCGCAGCGCCGCCAGCGTTTGTAGCACCTGAACCACCGGGACCTCATCGACCACCAGAGAGATCGGCGGCTCTTTTTTGGCCGCCGCTGCCGCCAGCGGCAGCAGAAATAACAGGCTTATCCATCGCATCTTTTTTTTCCTCACGCAGCCAGCGCCAGTGCAGAGGATCGCATCCCGGCCCCGTTGCTATTTCGATTTTTTCCGCCGTCAGCAGGCTTATCTTCCAGCCGGCCACGAGGGTGTCGTTTACCCTCACCCGACGCCACTTTCCCGCGCTGTCCTGCAGGATACCAATCCACAGCTGCGGGGAGCCTATCGCCCCGCCGTAGCGCCACTGCGTCAGCGCCGCCACCTGACAGCGATCTTCCGCCGGCTGGAAGGGATCACGCGCCTCGCCGGCCAGCGGCAGAGGTACAGACAGCAGCAGCGCCAGGCGCCACCCTTTACTCCGCATCTTCGGCCTCCAGCTGCAGGCTCAGCCGCAGCACCTGCTTCTGCGGCTGTAGCGAAAACGCGGCGACCCGCATCCCGCAGTCTGCCAGCCAGGAAAACAGCGCCGGCACCGACGGCCAGCGAAGCTCAAGCACCATCTCCCCGCCCTTTCCTGCGGGCTTCCAGGCAATTAGCGCCGCCCCATTGACCGGCAGATGAAGCGGGGAAAAAACCCGCCTCGCGGGCCCGGCGACCGCCTCCCGGACAAGGGCTACCCGCAGCGGGAGCAGCTTCAGCCACTGCTGGCGCAGACGGTCCGAGCGAACGCTTTCCTGCGCCGGCGGCGGAGATATCAGCCACAAACCGACGGTGAGAGTAAGCGGCAAGGCGATCGCCAGCGTTAGCCAGCCGCCGCGCAGGGGGAAAAGTGATGCCTTCCCGCGCTCAATAAGTGCCCGCATAAAGGCTTTCTCCTGCAAGGGAAAAACTAAACAGCCAGCGGCCACCGGTATCACGCCGGGTTTCACCGGTTTTGGCTGGCCGAAATCCATCGACCGTCGTCAGCGCGGTTTCCAGCGCCGATAGGGCGTTCAGGCGTAGGGTCAGGCCGCTGAGGGTCAGGGTGTTTTGCTGATACTCCAGCCGGGTTAGCCAGGCCTGTTGCGGCATCAGCGACGCAATCCTGCCCAGCCGCGGCTGCCAGGCTCGGGTCAGCTCCCGCTGCTGGTGGCGCAAGCGCTGCTTTTCATGCTGCTGGAGCTGCTCCTGCATCAGGCGTTCACGCTGCTGGAGTGCCGCATAAAGCTGATTTTCGGCGGCTAATCTCACCGCTTCGAGCCTGTCGTCAGCCTCGCGCGACGTCCGGGAAACCGACAGCGCCAGCAGCAGGCCCAGCAGCAGCCCGCCGGCGGAGAGTAGCCAAAGTCGCAGCCGCTGCCGCCGACGCGCGGCTCGCCAGGGAAGAAGGTTGATAGCCTGCGCCACGCTCAGTGCACTCCCAGCGCGAGGCCCAGCGCCACGGCGAAGCTGTCGCCGCAGGAGGGGAGCGGAGGCTGCAGGCGATGTATCACGCTCCACGGGTCAAAGCGACATTCGTCGGCAGGCCGGGTCGAACAAAGCCCGAGCTGCCGGGCGTTTAATCGCGCAGAGAGCTGAGAAAATGCGGTGACTTCAGCACGCGGACAGCTGCCCCAGCTATCCGGCAAAGCCCATATCCAGTGCATTTCATCGTGCCACGCAAGGCCTGATAGTTCCGCCGGTAGCCAGGGGAAAAAGGCGCTCAGCGCGCTGGCATCGGGGACAATTGCGCTCACCCTGAGCTTTAGCCGGGCGGCAAGCTGGCGCAGCGCGTCGATATCGAGTCGCTGAGCGGCGGTGACCCGCCACTCGCTGGCGTCCGGGGATGCGCTATAATCGACGCATAACGAGGATACGGGCATTTCCAGCTGCTGCGCCATGGCGCTGGCCGCCCACATCGCCTGCTCGCTTTCACGCAGAGAGAGCTGGGGTGACGGGACTCTTTTTTGCAGCGTTCGGCTGGCCGGAAACGCGATACTCACCTGATGCTGTAGCGGCAGCTCTCGTCGCCAGCCGCGCAGCCGCTCGGCCAGCGCCATGCCGTCAGCCACCTGTCCATTCCGGACGATGCCGGGTGCCAGCGCGATATGCCACCAGCGGCACAGCGCCCAGCGGGAGCGCTCAAACCGCAGCGCCACGATCGCTATCTTATCCTGCTGGATGTGCATCCCTATTCGCCAGTTCCTGAAAGCCATGGTGATATCTCCTTATCCGCCGTTACGGGTTGAGCTCTATCAATGCACCAGGCTTGCCTTTATACTACCGCGCGTTTGTTTATAAACTGCCCAAATAAAACTAAATGGGAAAACTCCGGTGAAGTTCGTAAAGTATCTATTCATCCTTGCAGTCTGTTGCGTTCTGCTGGGTGCAGGCTCGATTTTTGGCCTTTATAAATATATTGAGCCACAGCTCCCCGACGTCGCGACCCTGAAGGATGTGCGCCTGCAGATCCCGATGCAGGTCTACAGCGCGGATGGCGAGCTTATTGCGCAATATGGCGAGAAGCGCCGTATTCCCGTAACCCTGCAACAAATGCCGCCTGAGCTGCTCAAAGCGTTTATTGCCACCGAAGACAGCCGTTTTTACGAGCATCATGGCGTCGACCCGGTCGGTATTTTCCGTGCGGCCAGCATCGCCATGTTCTCCGGCCATGCGTCGCAGGGTGCCAGCACCATCACCCAGCAGCTGGCGCGTAACTTCTTCCTGAGCCCGGAGAAGACGCTGATGCGTAAGATCAAAGAGGCATTCCTCGCGATCCGCATCGAGCAGCTGCTGAGCAAAGATGAAATCCTTGAGCTGTACGTCAATAAAATCTACCTCGGCTATCGCGCCTATGGCGTTGGCGCCGCGGCGCAGGTCTATTTTGGTAAATCGGTCGAGCAGCTCAGCCTGAGCGAAATGGCCGTCATCGCCGGCCTGCCGAAGGCGCCGTCGACCTTTAACCCGCTGTACTCGCTGGACCGCGCGACCGCCCGCCGCAACGTGGTGCTGGCGCGTATGCTGAGCGAAGGCTATATCACGCAGCCTCAGTACGACCAGGCGCGCGGGGAAGCGATCGATGCCCGATACCATGCGCCGGAAATCGCCTTCTCCTCGCCGTACCTCAGCGAGATGGTGCGCCAGGAGATGGTTAACCGCTACGGCGAAAAGGCCTATGAAGACGGCTACCGCGTCTACACCACGATTACCCGGAAAAACCAGCAGGCGGCCCAGCAGGCGGTACGCAATAACGTGCTGGACTACGATATGCGCCATGGCTACCGCGGGCCGTCAGCGGTGCTGTGGAAAGTGGGCGAACCCCCGTGGAACAGCAAGAAAATCATCGCCACGTTGAAAAATCAGCCCGGCTCCGGGCCGCTCTCTCCGGCGGTCGTGACGTCGGCCAACCCGCAGGAAGCCGTTGCGCTGCTCGGCGACGGCACTTCGGCGATGCTCAATATGGACGGCGTTCGCTGGGCCCGGCGCTTTATCTCCGATACCCAGCAGGGCGCGACGCCGCGCAAAGTGACCGACGTAGTGCAGACGGGACAACAGATCTGGGTCCGCCAGGTGGGCAGCAGCTGGTGGCTGTCGCAGGTACCGGACGTGAACTCGGCGCTGGTCTCCATTAACCCGCAAAATGGCGCCATTATCGCGCTGGTCGGCGGCTTCGACTTTAACCAGAGCAAGTTTAACCGCGCCACTCAGGCCTTGCGTCAGGTGGGGTCGAACATTAAGCCGTTCCTCTACACCGCGGCGATGGATAAAGGCCTAACCCTGGCGAGCATGCTCAACGATGTGCCCATTTCCCGCTGGGATGCCGGCGCGGGTTCTGACTGGCAGCCGAAAAACTCCCCGCCGCAGTACGCGGGCCCTATTCGTCTGCGTCAGGGGCTGGGACAGTCGAAAAACGTGGTGATGGTTCGCGCGATGCGCGCGATGGGCGTTGATTACGCGGCGGAATATCTGCAGCGCTTCGGCTTCCCGGCGCAGAACATCGTGCATACCGAATCGCTGGCGCTGGGCTCAGCCTCGTTTACGCCGCTGCAGGTTGCCCGCGGCTACTCGGTGATGGCTAACGGCGGTTTCCTGATTACACCGTTCTTTATCAGCAAGATAGAAAACGATCAGGGCGGCGTCATCTTCGAAGAGCGGCCGAAAGTTGCCTGCCCGCAGTGCAACTCCCCGGTGATTTACGGCGATACGCCGAAGTCCAACGTTCTGGAGAATAAAGACGTCGAAGAGGTCGCGACCTCTGAAGATCCGCAAAACCCGGCGGTGCCGCCGCAGCCGCAGCTTGAGCAGGCGAACCAGGCCCTGGTGGCCCAAAGCGGAGCGCCGGAGTACGCGCCGCACGTGATTAATACGCCGCTGGCCTTCCTGATTAAAAGCGCGCTGAACAGCAACATCTTCGGCGAACCGGGCTGGATGGGAACCGGCTGGCGCGCCGGCCGCGATCTCCAGCGCCACGATATCGGCGGCAAAACGGGGACCACCAACAGCTCGAAAGATGCGTGGTTCTCAGGTTATGGCCCAGGCGTCGTGACGTCAGTATGGATTGGCTTTGACGACCATCGACGCGATCTGGGCCGTACAACCGCTTCCGGCGCCATTAAAGAGCAGATCTCCGGTTACGAAGGCGGGGCAAAAAGCGCCCAGCCGGCCTGGGATGACTTTATGAAGAGAGTACTTGAAGGCGTGCCGGAAGAGCCGCTAACGCCGCCGTCTGGCATCGTTACGGTGAATATCGATCGCAGCACCGGCCAGCTGGCCAGCGGCGGCAATAGTCGTGCGGAGTACTTTATTGACGGCACGCAGCCCACCCAGCAGGCGGTGCATGAAGTGGGGACGACCCTCACCGACGGTGGGGGAGAGACCCACGAGCTGTTCTGACAAAAAAAGCGCCTGCGGGCGCTTTTTCTTTTTCATCCATTCGTACGGGCAATGCCCCGCGTCACCTTGAGGCGCGCTTCGAACTACAGCCGCCCCTGAGCCTGCAGCCACTCGCGCAGCAGGAACAGCGCGCTGACGTTGCGCGCTTCGTTAAAATCTTCTTCGTCCAGCAGCGTCATTAGCTCGGAAAGCGGCCAGCGCACCTGCGGTAAAGGTTCCGGCTCATCGCCCGGCAGCGACTCAGGATAGAGATCTTCGGCAACCAGGATATTCATTTTGCTGGAAAAGTAGGACGGCGCCATGCTCAGCTTTTTCAGAAACGTCAGCTTCTGCGCGCCGAAGCCAACCTCTTCTTTCAGCTCGCGGTTGGCCGCTTCCAGCACGCTTTCACCCGGATCGATCAGCCCTTTCGAGAAGCCTAACTCGTAGGACTCCGTTCCTACCGCATATTCGCGAATCAGAATAATATGGTCATCGACAATCGGCACAATCATCACTGCTTCACGCGTAGAAGGCCGCATACGTTCATAAACGCGGCGCACGCCGTTGCTGAATTCCAGATCCACGCTTTCAACGTTAAAAAGACGCGAACGCGCTACCGTTTCAACATTGAGAATGGTGGGTTTTTGTAATGATTTGCTCATCGTCATCGGTCTATGCTGTGATTACAGAGGTCATTGTGCGATATGGAGCACGCTTTCGGCAATTCAATTCGCCACTAATTTACATAGTTGCAACGTATCAGCGCTCAATGAGAGAATCATAAAGATAAAAAAGTCAATAGGTTGAAATGTATTTGAGAATTTACCGATTCCTGCATTTTAACGTTTTTGATAAGCTTGTATGCTGCTGTAACGCACAATAAATTTTCCCTTACTTACACAATATCTGCCGGTAGCAAACTGCAGGCTCACGCGACGAGCCTCTCCCGTCGGGCGTAAGTGTCGCCGGCAGTCTGAGCGGATAGCGCGCAGAAACCGAAGCGTACCCAGCGTACCCGAGGATTTTGCGCTCTTCCCAGGCCCATAATCGCAGGTAACATAATCCTGAAGGATGGCTTTTGAGTGTTAATGGCAGCCAACGATACCGCTAAGAAAAGAGTAACTATGATGGGATGGGCATGGGCACCTTTCTGATTTTCTTCACGGCACTGCTGCTCTGCGCACTGCTGATCGGGTGGTGGTATCGCGCGCATGCCAGACGTCGTCGCCTCCCTTTACTGCACGCCTTCAGCGATGCCGCTACGCGCAAGCTCTCCGCCGAGGAGCGCCGGGCGGTAGAAAAGTATCTCGAGGGGCTCAGCCAGGCGCAGAAGATACCGGCTACCGGTGCCAGCGTTGCGCCGGTCTCTCTGACGCTGAACGCGCAGAGCGAGACCGTTATTACGGTAACCCGGGCCATCACCCGCTATGGCATCACCACCGACGATCCGAACAAATGGCGCTACTTCCTTGATTCAGTGGAGGTTCACCTGCCTCCGTTTTGGGAACAGCATATCAACGACGAAAATAGCGTCGACCTGATCCCAACCGACAGCCTGCCGCTGGTTATTGCCCTCAACGGCCACGCGCTCAGCGACTACCCGCAGGAGGCCCGCGGCTACGCGCTTGAAAGGGCGTCGGCTACCCAGGCCTCCATCCGCGGTGAAGAGAGTGAGCAGGTCGAGCTGCTGAATATTCGCCAGGAGACCGCCGAAGAGCATGCGCTTAGCCGCCCCGACGGTCTGCGCGAGGCGGTCCTGATCGTGGCCGCGTTCCTGCTGTTTTACTTCAGCCTGATCAGCCCCTACGTTTTCACGCCCTGGCTGCTCGGCGGCGGGCTCCTGCTGCTGCTCGCTGGCCTGTGGGGAATGTATGCTCCGCCGCGTAAAAACGCGCTGCGGGAGATCCACTGCCTGCGCGGAATGCCAAAACGCTGGGGTCTGTTTGGTGAAAACGATCAGGAGCACATCAATAATATCTCCCTGGGGATCATCGACCTTATCTATCCCCGCCACTGGCAGCCCTGGATTGCCCAGGATCTCGGCCAGCAAACGGATGTCGATATCTACCTCAGCCGTCACGTCGCGCGCCAGGGACGCTTCCTGTCGCTACACGATGAGGTCAGGCACTTCCCGCTCCAGTACTGGCTACGCAGCGCCATTATCGCCGCCGGCGCCCTGCTGGTGGTGGTGATGCTGTGGGCCAGCGTGCCGCTGAATATGCCGTTTAAATTCACGCTTTCGTGGCTCAAGGGCGCGCAGACCATCGAAGCGACGACCGTCGCTCAGCTGGAGAAGTCGCAGGTCCGCATCGGCGATACCCTGCGGCTGAAGGGCACCGGCATGTGCAATATCCACACTCCGGATACCTGGACGGCAAAAAAAGAGAACTCGCCGTTTATGCCGTTTGACTGCTCGCAAATCGTCTGGAACGATGCCCCTCCCCTGCCGCTACCGGAGTCCGACATCGTCGGCAAAGCCACCGCGCTGATGCAGTCCGTCCAGCGCCAGCTGCATCCTGACCCGGACGATGATTCACGCGTTAGCCCGGCGCTGCGCTCGGCCATTCAGAAATCGGGAATGGTGCTGCTGGATGATTTTGGCGATATCGTTATCAAAACCAATAGCCTGTGCTCGGCGCAAGATGACTGCACGCGCCTGAAGAATGCGCTGGTCAACCTTGGCAATACGCGCAGCTGGGATGCCCTGACCAAACGCGCCAGCTCGGGCAAACTGGACGGCATCAACGTGCTGCTACGCCCGGTCAGCGCCGAGTCGCTGGAAAACCTGGTGACTACCTCCACGGCGCCGTTCGTGATCCGCGAAACGTCGCGCGCGGCGCAGGCGCTGAACAGCCCGGCTCCCGGCGGTTTTTTAATCGCCAGCGATGAGGGCAGCGATCTGGTCAATCAGCCGTGGCCAACCGTCAGCCTGTATGATTACCCTGCCCACGATCAGTGGGGCGAGCTGCAGCGGCTGGCCGGAATGCTGATGCATACGCCTTTCCACGCCGAGGGCATCGTCACCAATCTCTATACCGATGCCAACGGCACGCAGCATATCAATCTGCACCGCATTCCCGATCGCTCAGGGCTGTGGCGCTATCTCGGCACGACGCTGCTGCTGCTGGCGATGCTCGGCTGCATGTCCTGGCACGGCGTGCTGGCGATCCGCCGCTACCAGCGCCATCGCCAGCGGATGGAAGAAATTGAGAAGTATTATGAAAGCTGCCTGAACCCGGTACTCATCTCCTCGCCGGAACATCACGAGTAATCCTTTGCGCGACGGGGTGTGTTAACCTGTCGCGCATTTCCCCTCGCTGGAGACTCACCATGCACTTTGATATCGCCTGGCAGGAGGTTGATACCGTTCTGCTGGATATGGATGGCACCCTGCTCGACCTCGCCTTCGACAACTATTTCTGGCAAAAGCTGGTTCCGGAAACCTGGGGAGCCGCCCGCGGCCTTAACCTGCAGGAGGCCAGAGAAGCAATGCGCCAGGAGTATCACGCGGTGCAGCATACGCTAAACTGGTACTGTCTTGACTACTGGAGCGAGCGCCTGAATTTGGATATTCGTGCGATGACCAGCGAGCAGGGGCCGAAGGCCGCCCTGCGCGAAGATACCGTGCCGTTCCTTGATGCTCTCAAAGCCAGCGGCAAGCGGCGGATCCTGCTGACCAACGCCCATCCGCACAACCTGGCGGTCAAGCTCAAGCACACCGGTCTTGATGCACACCTTGATTTATTGCTTTCCACCCACACATTTGGTTATCCGAAAGAGGATCAGCGCCTGTGGCGTGCGGTGGCTGAGGAAACCGGCTTCGATGCGCATAAAACGCTGTTTGTTGATGACAACGAGGCGATCCTCGATGCGGCAGCGCAGTACGGGATTCGCTACTGTCTTGGGGTGACCAATCCTGATTCCGGGCTGGCGGAAAAGCGCTACGCCCGCCATCCTGGCATGAATGATTACCGGCGCCTGATCCCCTCGCTGACGCAATAAGGAGAGGCCATGAAAGAGAAGCCCGTCGTCGCCATCAGGCTGGACAAATGGCTTTGGGCAGCCCGCATCTATAAAACCCGTGCGCTGGCGCGCGAGATGATTGAAGGCGGCAAGGTGCACTATAACGGACAGCGCAGCAAGCCTGGAAAAATCGTCGAGCTGGACGCCACCCTGACGCTACGCCAGGGCAACGACGAACGCACCGTCGTCGTAAAAGGCATTACTGAACAGCGCCGGCCCGCCAGCGAAGCCGTCGCGCTGTACGAAGAGACGGTAGAGAGCATCGAGAAACGCGAAAAAATGGCGCTGGCGCGCAAAATGAACGCGCTAACCATGCCGCATCCCGACAGACGTCCGGACAAGAAAGAGCGCCGCGACCTGATGAGATTTAAACACGGCGATAGTGAATAACGGCCTGAACTCCAGGCAGCGCTGTTGCCAGCAAGAGAGACTATTATGACTCAACACGATCAATTACATCGTTACCTGTTTGAAAACTATGCCGTGCGCGGCGAGCTGGTAACCGTTTCAGAAACGCTGGAACAAATTCTGACTAACCATAGCTACCCGCAGCCGGTCAAAACCGTGCTGGCGGAGCTGCTGGTTGCTACCAGTCTGCTGACCGCAACGCTGAAGTTTGCCGGCGATATTACCGTGCAGCTGCAGGGTGACGGTCCCCTCTCTCTGGCGGTGATTAACGGCACTAACCAGCAGCAGCTGCGCGGCGTCGCGCGCATCCAGGGCGAGATCCCGGAAGATGCCGATCTGAAAACGCTGGTGGGTAACGGTTATCTGGTCATTACCATCTCTCCGGATGAGGGCGAGCGCTATCAGGGCGTCGTCGGTCTGGAAGGCGAAACCCTGGCCGCCTGCCTGGAAGATTACTTCCAGCGCTCGGAACAGCTGCCGACCCGCCTGATCATCCGCACCGGTGAACATGACGGAAAACCGATGGCCGGCGGCATGCTGCTGCAGGTGATGCCGGCGCAGGACGCTCAGGCCGCAGATTTCGAGCACCTGGCGACCCTGACGGAGACCATCAAGGCCGAGGAGCTTTTCACCCTGCCGGCTAACGATGTCCTGTGGCGCCTGTATCATGAAGAAGAGGTCACGGTTTACGATCCGCAGAACGTGGAGTTCAAATGTACCTGCTCCCGCGAACGCTGTGCGGGCGCGCTGAAGACCCTGCCGGATGAAGAAATTGATAGCATCCTGGCCGACGAGGGCGAAATTGATATGCACTGCGATTACTGCGGCAATCACTATCTCTTCAACGCCATGGATATTGCTGAAATCCGCAATAACGCTTCCCCGGCCGATCCCCAGCTTCACTAATCGTCCCCTTCGCCAGGCGCTTCGCCGGGGGTTTTCTCCCCCGCCGCTCCTGGCGTCAAGTTTTTTACGCGCGAGATGAATCGATTCCCACTGAAAGGGTTACGTAATTTTCTTTCAGGAAAGCGATTACATTCACAGTTCGGCAGTTTTTTTAATTACTTTTTAACCATTAAGAAACATCTATCCCCACCAATAGCCAATTTCCTGAGATAATCCACCCGTTTCGTGACAGGAGTCACCGTGTTTTCCGTCAGCAAGGCGTTTGTCGAGATACGTAAATCTATGAGCCTGGTCGCGGTCTATACCCCTCAATAACCCCTACAATTTAAAGCAGTATATATTGGCTAAGGAGCAGTGACATGCGCGTTAATAATGGTTTAACCCCGCAGGATCTCAAGGCTTATGGTATCAACGACGTCCAGGATATCGTCCACAATCCCGACTACGACACATTGTATAAGGAGGAGCTCGACCCCAATCTGGAAGGGTATGAGCGTGGCGTATTAACCGATCTTGGTGCTATCGCTGTCGATACCGGTATTTTCACCGGCCGTTCGCCGAAAGATAAATATATCGTTCGTGACGATACGACCCGTGACACCGTCTGGTGGTCTGATAAGGGTAAGGGCAAGAATGACAACAAGCCGCTCTCACAGGAGACCTGGCAGCACCTGAAGGGACTGGTTACCCATCAACTCTCCGGCAAGCGTCTGTTTATCGTTGACGCCTTCTGCGGCGCCAATGCCGACACCCGCCTGAGCGTACGCTTTATTACCGAGGTGGCCTGGCAGGCGCACTTCGTCAAAAATATGTTTATCCGCCCGACGGATGAAGAGCTGGCGGTATTTGAGCCGGATTTCATCGTGATGAACGGCGCGAAATGCACCAACCCGCAGTGGCAGGAGCAGGGGCTGAACTCAGAGAACTTCGTCGCCTTCAACCTGACCGAGCGTATCCAGCTGATCGGCGGGACCTGGTACGGCGGCGAAATGAAAAAAGGGATGTTCTCGATCATGAACTACCTGCTGCCGCTGCAGGGCATCGCGTCAATGCACTGCTCGGCCAACGTCGGTGAGAAAGGCGATGTCGCCGTCTTCTTCGGCCTCTCCGGTACCGGTAAAACCACCCTTTCCACCGATCCAAAGCGTCGCCTGATTGGCGATGACGAACACGGCTGGGACGACGACGGGGTGTTTAACTTCGAAGGCGGCTGCTACGCGAAGACCATTAAGCTTTCCGAAGCCGCCGAGCCTGATATCTACCACGCCATTCGCCGCGACGCGCTGCTGGAAAACGTCGTCGTTCGCCCGGACGGCACCATTGATTTTGATGACGGCTCAAAGACCGAGAACACCCGCGTCTCCTACCCGATCTATCACATCGAAAATATTGTTAAGCCGGTATCGAAAGCGGGCCACGCCACCAAGGTTATCTTCCTGACGGCCGATGCCTTTGGCGTACTGCCGCCGGTATCGCGCCTGACCGCCGATCAGACGCAGTACCACTTCCTCTCCGGCTTTACCGCCAAGCTCGCGGGAACCGAGCGCGGCGTAACGGAACCGACGCCGACCTTCTCCGCCTGCTTCGGTGCCGCCTTCCTGTCGCTGCACCCGACGCAGTACGCGGAGGTGCTGGTCAAGCGCATGCAGGCATCCGGCGCGCAGGCTTACCTGGTGAACACCGGCTGGAACGGCACCGGCAAGCGTATTTCGATTAAAGATACCCGCGCGATCATCGATGCGATCCTTAACGGCTCGCTGGATGACGCGGAAACCTTTACGCTGCCGATGTTCGACCTGCAGATCCCAACCGAGCTGCCGGGCGTGGATACCCATATCCTCGATCCGCGCAACACCTACGGTTCGCCGGAGCAGTGGCAGGAAAAGGCCGAGCAGCTGGCGAAGCTGTTTGTGGAAAACTTCGAGAAGTATACCGATACGCCGGCGGGCGCGGCGCTGGTTGCCGCAGGGCCGAAGCGCTAAGCGTGAACGCGCGTTAAGAAAAAGCCGGGCTTTGCCCGGCTTTTTTATGCCTCATCTTTATGCCTCGTTGCCCGGCTTCACGGGCTGGCAGCCTGGCGCAGCGGCTATCAGCTCTCTTTGTTCAGTCTCGCCGGCGCGAGGGCGCGATGAACGGGGATCGGCAGCCATGCGCGAATCAACAGCCCACCCCGCTCGCTGGAACCTATCTCCAGCCGACCGTTATGGTTATCGATAATACGCTGCACGATGGCCAGCCCCAGGCCGGTACCGCTGGTGCTGCGGGCGCTATCGCCGCGCACAAACGGCTGGAACAGGTGCTCGCGCTGCTCCGGCTTGATGCCAGGGCCATCGTCCTCGACCTGGAACCACGCGCTGCTTGCTTCACTTCCGCTGCTGACCTTAATCCAGCCGTTGCCGTAGCGCGCGGCGTTCACCACCATATTGGCCAGCGCGCGCTTGATGGACAGAGGATGGATGCGCAGCGGGATCTCCCCTGCCTGCAGGTCGGTGGCAATTTCGCGCTCATAGCCGCTTTCCGCCGCGATAACCTCACCCAGCACCGAGTTCAGGTCCGCCAGCTCCATCGGCATCTCCTGCCCGGTACGCAGATAGTCAATAAACTGCTCGATGATGGCGTTACACTCTTCGATGTCTTTATTGATCGACTCGGCAAGGTAACCGTCTTCTGCCGCCATCATCTCCGTCGCCAGGCGAATACGCGTCAGCGGCGTGCGCAGATCGTGGCTCACGCCGGCCATCAGCAGCGTGCGATCGTCAGCCAGCTGCTTCACGCCCGCGGCCATATGGTTGAAGGCGCGGGTCACCGAGCGAACCTCTGACGCCCCGTACTCGCGCAGCGGCGGCGGAATAATGCCCCGCCCAACCTGCAGCGCCGCGTGCTCAAGGTCAACCAGCGGTCGGTTCTGAATACGGATAAAGAGCCAGGCCCCGCCGATCGCCAGCAGCATAATCGCCAGGGTATAGCGGAATAGCGGCGAGAAATCGCCTTGATGGATTTCCGTCAGCGGGACGCGCACCCAGATATTGGGGGAGAGCCAGGTTTTCAGCCACACCACCGGCGAGCTTTTGTTGACCTCAACCCGCACTTCGGTTGGCCCGCCGAGCTGGTGCGCCATCTGCTGGCTTAAAAACTCATAGTGCTGCGCCCAGCGCAGACCCGCATCTTCCGCCGCTTCGTTGGAGTAGAGCGAAATGCCCAGCTCCCGATAAATCTCGCGACGAAAGGCCGGAGGCACCACCAGCTGGGTGCCATCCTCGAGCTGCAGCTTGTCGGTCATCAGCATACGGACTTCGTAGGCCAGAACCTTATTAAACTGCTGCAGACTCGGCAGGATCGCGAAATTCAGCACCACCAGATAGGTCGTCACCAGGCTGACAAACAGCAGGGTGACGATCAGCAGCAGGGTGCGAGCAAACGAACTTCGCGGCGAAAAGCGCACGCGTTTCATGCCTTAGAGCCGTCCGGTACGAAGACGTAGCCAAGGCCCCACACGGTCTGGATATAGCGCGGATGTGCCGGATCCTCTTCCACCATGCGGCGCAGGCGGGAGATCTGCACATCGATGGAGCGCTCCATCGCCGAGTATTCGCGGCCGCGGGCAAGGTTCATCAGCTTATCGCGGGAGAGCGGCTCGCGCGGGTGGCTCACCAGCGCCTTCAGCACCGCAAACTCACCGCTGGTCAGCGGCATAGGCTCATCTTCACGGAACATCTCGCGGGTGCCGAGGTTAAGCTTGAACTTACCAAACGCGATAACCGCCTCTTCCTGCGAGGGCGCGCCCGGCAGCTCGTTCGCCTGACGGCGCAGCACGGCGCGGATACGCGCCAGCAGCTCGCGCGGGTTAAAGGGTTTGGGAATGTAGTCGTCGGCGCCGATCTCGAGGCCCACGATGCGGTCAACTTCTTCCCCTTTCGCCGTCACCATAATGATCGGCATCGGGTTGCTCTGGCTACGCAGGCGACGGCAAATGGACAGGCCATCTTCGCCAGGCAGCATTAAATCCAGCACCATCAGGTGGAAGGACTCGCGGGTCAGCAGGCGATCCATCTGTTCAGCGTTGGCTACGCTTCGAACCTGGAAGCCCTGCTCGGTCAGATAACGCTCGAGCAGCGCGCGCAGGCGCATGTCGTCATCGACAACCAGAATCTTATAATTCTCTTGCATTGTTTATACTCCCAAAGGTTCACTGCAATGGTCAGTGCGTATTCTCAAAAAAGCCCGTGCCGGCCACCAGCTAAATCTGGTATATATTCCAGGCTAAATTGTTACAAAGCATATTTAACAGCAGCTTAAGTATACATTTAATCATAAGACACATTATTTATCCTGTCGGTATTATTGCGCGCTACGAATTGTGCGCAGCCGCACAGAACCCTGCGCAATACCAGACAGTCAGAAGGTAGAACGATTAATGAAAACGCCGCTGATCACCCGTGAAGGGTATGAAAAACTTAAAAAAGAGATGGACTACCTGTGGCGCGAAGAGCGTCCTGAAGTCACCAAAAAAGTCACCTGGGCGGCGAGCCTCGGCGACCGCAGTGAAAACGCCGACTATCAGTATAATAAAAAACGCCTGCGCGAAATTGACCGCCGGGTACGCTATTTGAGCAAATGTCTTGAGCATCTGAAGATCGTTGATTACTCCCCGCAGCAGGAGGGCAAGGTGTTCTTCGGCGCGTGGGTCGAGATTGAAAACGACAGCGGCGACAGCAAGCGCTTTCGCATCGTCGGCTACGATGAAATCTTCGGCCGCAAAGACTATATCTCGATCGACTCGCCCATGGCCCGCGCCCTGCTGAAAAAAGAGGTCGGCGACCTGGCGATCGTCCAGACGCCCGCCGGCGAAGCCAGCTGGTACGTTAACGACATTGAATACGTCAAATAGAGCCCTGCACCATCAGGCGGTTTATTTGCCGCTTTGCTCGCGGATCTCTGCCCGGAAGATTCCGAGAGACCTCCGCCGCGACTGGCATTTTGCGGTGCCAGTCCGTATAACTATCCCCTGATTTTTTGATCCAGTAGATGAAGCCAAGCCATGATGAATGATTCGCTCTGCCGCATTATTGCGGGTGAACTTCAGGCCAGGACTGAACAGGTAGAAGCTGCCGTTCGCCTGCTTGATGAAGGGAACACCGTGCCGTTTATTGCACGTTATCGTAAAGAAGTCACCGGCGGTCTGGATGACACGCAGCTGCGTAATCTGGAAACCCGCCTCGGCTACCTGCGCGAACTGGAAGACCGCCGCCAGTCGATCCTTAAATCGATCGGCGAGCAGGGTAAACTGACCGATGCGCTGGAAAAAGCCATCACCACCACCCTGAGCAAAACCGAGCTCGAAGATCTCTACCTGCCGTATAAGCCAAAGCGCCGCACCCGCGGGCAAATCGCGATCGAAGCCGGGCTGGAGCCGCTGGCGGATCTGCTATGGAACGACCCGTCCCACGATCCGGAAGCCGAAGCCGCCAAATTTATCAATGCCGACAGCGGCGTGGCGGATACCAAGGCCGCCCTCGACGGCGCGCGCTATATCCTGATGGAGCGCTTCGCGGAAGATGCCGGGCTGCTGGCAAAGGTGCGCGACTATCTGTGGAAGAACGCGCATCTGGTCGCCACCGTGGTCAGCGGGAAAGAAGAGGAAGGCGCGAAGTTCCGCGACTACTTCGATCATCATGAACCGATTTCAACCGTGCCTTCTCACCGCGCGCTGGCGATGTTCCGCGGCCGCAACGAAGGCATCCTGCAGCTGGCCCTGAACGCCGATCCGCAGTTCGACGAGCCGCCGAAAGAGAGCCACTGCGAACAGATCATTATCAGCCATCTCGGCCTGCGCCTGAACGGCGCGCCGGCGGATAGCTGGCGTAAAGGGGTGGTGAGCTGGACCTGGCGCATCAAGGTCCTGATGCATCTCGAAACCGAGCTGATGGGCACCGTACGCGAACGCGCGGAAGATGAAGCCATTAACGTCTTTGCCCGCAACCTGCACGACCTGCTGATGGCGGCGCCTGCGGGACTGCGCGCGACGATGGGCCTCGATCCGGGCCTGCGTACCGGCGTGAAGGTGGCGGTCGTTGACGGGACCGGCAAGCTGGTCGCCACCGACACCATCTATCCGCATACCGGCCAGGCGGCTAAAGCCGCGGTGGCGGTCGCCGGGCTGTGTCAAAAGCACAACGTTGAGCTGGTCGCCATCGGTAACGGCACCGCATCGCGCGAAACCGAACGCTTCTTCCTCGACGTGCAGCAGCAGTTCCCGAAGGTCACCGCGCAGAAGGTGATCGTCAGCGAAGCGGGGGCGTCGGTTTATTCGGCCTCCGAGCTGGCGGCGCTGGAGTTCCCGGACCTTGACGTTTCCCTGCGCGGCGCCGTCTCTATCGCCCGCCGCCTGCAGGATCCGCTGGCCGAGCTGGTGAAGATCGATCCAAAGTCTATCGGCGTCGGCCAGTACCAGCACGATGTTAGCCAGTCCCAGCTGGCGCGCAGGCTGGATGCGGTGGTTGAGGACTGCGTAAACGCCGTCGGCGTTGACCTCAATACCGCCTCCGTGCCGCTGCTCACCCGCGTCGCCGGGCTGACCCGCATGATGGCGCAGAACATCGTCGCCTGGCGCGATGAAAACGGTCAGTTCCAGAACCGCCAGCAGCTGCTGAAGGTAAGCCGCCTCGGTCCAAAAGCCTTTGAACAGTGCGCGGGGTTCCTGCGCATCAACCACGGCGATAACCCGCTGGATGCCTCCACCGTTCACCCGGAAGCCTATCCGATCGTTGAGCGGATTCTGGCCGCCACTCAGCAGGCGCTACAAGAGCTGATGGGTAACAGCAGCGAGCTGCGCAACCTCAGGGCCAGCGAGTTCACCGATGAGAAATTCGGCGTGCCGACGGTGACCGACATCATCAAAGAGCTGGAAAAACCGGGCCGCGATCCGCGTCCGGAATTCAAAACCGCGAAGTTCGCTGATGGCGTAGAAACCATGAACGATCTGCTGCCCGGCATGGTGCTGGAAGGGGCGGTCACCAACGTCACCAACTTTGGCGCGTTTGTCGATATCGGGGTTCACCAGGATGGCCTGGTGCACATCTCATCGCTATCGAACAAGTTCGTGGAAGACCCGCATACCGTGGTCAAAGCGGGCGATATCGTCCAGGTTAAGGTGATGGAAGTTGACCTGCAGCGTAAGCGTATCGCCCTGACGATGCGCCTGGATGAGCAGCCAGGCGAGAGCAACTCGCGCCGCAGCGGCGGCGAGCGCCCGCAGGGCAATCGTCCGCCGGCAAAAGCGGCGAAGCCGCGCGGCCGTGAAGCGCAGTCGAACGGCAACAGCGCCATGATGGACGCGCTGGCGGCGGCCATGGGTAAAAAACGCTAGCCCTCTCCTGCCCCTCGTTCCGGGGGGCATTCTTCTGCTGACAGCGCAGCAATATTGCGCAAACCGCGCGCAATAAATTCCAGTAAGCTGTTAATAAGCGCGAACGGAAATTCTATTTATTGATATTTTCATTTCATTAACCAATGAAACCTTAATTAAACATTAATTGAAAAAAACAGTATTTAACCTATTTATCGTTACTACATAGACCTTGAGTAATATCAACAAAACGACAACTACCCGGCAAAAGTCTATTATTTCGCCCGTTATGTATTGATGATAAAAACTATTCTCATTATCATTATTTGCAGTATCAATTATTCTTCGTTGGCGATGCTCCCCCGAAGCCGCACAGCCGCTGCTGCACGGTGAGCTCTCGCTCAGTTAGCGATATACAAGTAGGCCCTATGCAATTCACTCCTGATAGCGCTTGGAAAATTACCGGTTTCTCTCGCGATATAAGCCCGGCTTATCGGCAGAAACTGTTATCCCTTGGCATGTTGCCTGGCTCCTCTTTTAACGTGGTACGCGTGGCGCCGCTTGGCGATCCTGTGCATATCGAAACCCGGCGCGTGAGCCTGGTATTACGTAAAAAAGATCTCGACCTAATAGAACTGGAAGCGGTTGCACAATAACGCCCGGCCCGGCAATAAGAGTCTGAAATATGAAAAAATTAACCATTGGTTTAATTGGTAATCCTAACTCCGGCAAGACCACGTTATTTAATCAGCTCACCGGCGCCCGCCAGCGCGTGGGGAACTGGGCCGGCGTAACCGTTGAGCGTAAAGAGGGAGCCTTTACCACCACGGATAATCAGGTCACGCTGGTTGATCTGCCCGGGACCTATTCGCTGACCACCATCTCCTCGCAAACCTCGCTGGATGAGCAGATTGCCTGTCACTATATTCTCAGCGGCGACGCCGACCTGCTGATTAACGTCGTGGATGCGTCAAACCTTGAGCGCAACCTCTACCTGACGCTCCAGCTGCTGGAGCTGGGGATCCCCTGCGTCGTGGCCCTGAACATGCTGGATATCGCCGAGAAGCAGAAAATTCGCATCGACGTCGATGCCCTCTCCGCGCGCCTTGGCTGCCCGGTTATCCCGCTGGTATCGACCCGCGGCCGCGGTATCGAAGCCCTGAAAATGGCTATCGATCGTCATCAGGAAAACAGCGCGATTGAGCTGGTGCACTATCCGCAGCCGCTGCTGCGCGAGGCGGAAAAACTGGCGCAGGCCATGTCCAAAGACATTCCGCAGCGCCAGCGCTGCTGGCTCGGCCTGCAGATGCTGGAAGGTGATATCTACAGCCGCGCCTACGCCGGCAACGCCGCCGATAGGCTCGATGCCGCCCTTGCGAACCTGGGCAAAGAGATTGACGATCCGGCGCTGCATATTGCCGATGCCCGCTATCAGAGCATTGCCGCCATCTGCGATGCCGTCAGCAACACGCTGACCGCCGAGCCGAGCCGATTCACCGCCGCGATGGATAAAATTATCCTCAACCGGGTGCTTGGCTTGCCCATTTTTCTGTTCGTCATGTATCTGATGTTTTTACTGGCCATCAACATCGGCGGCGCGCTGCAGCCAATATTCGACGCCGGATCTGTGGCTATCTTTATCCACGGCATTCAGTGGCTGGGCTATACCCTGCATCTCCCGGAGTGGCTGACCGTGTTCCTCGCCCAGGGGATCGGCGGCGGTATTAACACCGTGCTGCCGCTGGTGCCGCAAATCGGCATGATGTACCTGTTCCTCTCCTTCCTCGAAGACTCCGGCTATATGGCGCGCGCGGCGTTCGTGATGGACCGCCTGATGCAGGCGCTGGGCCTGCCGGGGAAATCCTTCGTGCCGCTGATTGTCGGCTTCGGCTGCAACGTGCCGTCGGTGATGGGCGCGCGTACGCTGGATGCGCCGCGCGAGCGCCTGATGACTATCATGATGGCACCGTTTATGTCCTGCGGCGCGCGGCTGGCTATCTTTGCCGTGTTCGCCGCGGCCTTCTTCGGGCAAAACGGCGCGCTGGCGGTCTTCTCGCTGTACCTGCTCGGCATCGTGATGGCAATCCTCACCGGCCTGATGCTCAAGCACACCATTATGCGCGGTGAAGCCTCGCCGTTCGTGATGGAGCTGCCGGTCTATCACGTACCGCATATCAAAAGTCTGGTCATCCAGACCTGGCAGCGCCTGAAAGGGTTCGTCCTGCGGGCGGGTAAAGTCATCGTGATCGTCAGCATCTTCCTCAGCGCGCTGAACAGCTTCTCGCTCAACGGCAAGCTGGTGGATAACATTAACGACTCGGCGCTGGCGTCGGTCAGCCGGGTCATCACCCCGCTATTTAAGCCGATTGGCATTCATGAAGACAACTGGCAGGCAACCGTCGGGCTGTTTACCGGCGCAATGGCCAAAGAGGTGGTCGTCGGCACGTTAAACACGCTTTACACCGCCGAAAATATTCAGAATGAAGCCTTTAATCCTCAGGAATTCCACCTCGGCGACGAGCTGCTGGCGGCGGCGGATGAAACCTGGCAGAGCCTGAAAAGCACCTTCAGCCTCAGCGTGCTGGCGAACCCGATTGAAGCCAGCAAGGGCGATGGCGAAATGGCAACCGGCGCCATGGGCGTGATGAGCAGCAAATTTGGCAGCGCCGCCGCGGCGTACAGCTATCTGATTTTCGTCCTGC
Organism: Klebsiella sp. Ech2A; assembly: GCF_030078455.1. Classification (NCBI taxonomy): domain Bacteria; kingdom Pseudomonadati; phylum Pseudomonadota; class Gammaproteobacteria; order Enterobacterales; family Enterobacteriaceae; genus Klebsiella; species Klebsiella sp. Ech2A. The sequence continues at coordinate 84,753 of NZ_JAQGFU010000003.1, forward strand.
TCTATATTCCGTGTATCTCGGTGATGGGCGCCGTCGCTCGCGAATCGAGCCGCGGCTGGATGTCGTTCTCCATCCTGTGGGGGTTGAATATCGCCTTCTCGCTCTCCACGCTCTACTATCAGACCGTGAGCTTTAGCCAGCACCCGCGCTACAGCCTGGTATGCATCCTCGCCGTCGTGCTGTTCAACGTCGTGCTCTTTGGCCTGCTCCGTCGCGCGCGCAGTCGGGTTGACGTCTCGCTGCTGGCGACGCGCAAAACGCCGTCGTCGTGCTGCCAGAGCCCGGCCGGCGATTGCCACTAAGGAGTGATGATGGCGTCGTTAATTGAAGTACGCGATATGCTGGCACTGCAGGGGCGGATGGAGGCCGCGCAGCTCAGCGCCCGTCTGCACGCGCCGCAGCCGCTGGTTGACGCGATGCTGGGCCGGCTCGAAGCCATGGGCAAGGTTCAGCGGGTAGCTCAGGACCCTGAGGGATGCCTCTCCGGCAGTTGCAAAAGCTGCCCGGAAGGAAAGGCCTGCTTAACGGAATGGTGGTCGCTGCGTTGACGGTGTGTACAGAGTAAGCACGGGCCGCCGTCGGCGGGAAGAAGCGGGTCCAGGGGACCCGCCTGGCGGATTATTTATAGACGTCAGCGTTAGCGTGAACCGTTTTTTCGTTCTTCTCACCGGCAATCACCACGAAGTATTTACCGCCGAGCTCATCCGCCTTTTTCGACAGATCGCGCTTCGCATCCATCGGCGAGGTCGTTTTAGAGGTGGTGATGCTGCCGACTTTCGTCAGATTCATCGACGCCACTTCATCTTTTTGAATCTCTTTCGCCGCAAATGCGCCAAAAGACAGGGTTCCAATCACCAGAGATGCGACAACGCTCGTTATAAGCTTCATAGTTTCAATGCTCCTGAAGGTTGTTTTTATAGATCGCGAAGACGACGGCTATCATCTCTCCCCGCGACCCTCTAAGTATTACCGGGAGCAGCATTTTTGCCACGGTGCGCTAAAACAAAAGTTTCAGCCTGCTTTTTAGCCTCAGTAGCGGCTCGCAAAACGCCTGCGGATGCGAGATAAACGGCGCATGGGCCGCCTTGTCGAAGACGATGGATTCACTCTTTTCCCACATTGTATCAAGAAGGGGGACGATTTTGCGCGGCACCAGGCCGTCCAGGCGACCGTACAGCCGCAGGAACGGCATCGGCAGCGCCGCCAGCGGCTGGCGCAAATCGGCGGTTTTCAGGATTTCGAGCCCGCCGTTCAGAGCCGCTATCGACGGCATCGGTAGCGACAGGACGGTGCTTTTCAGCGCCCGGGCATCCTGGCGCGCGCTTTCGGTTCCCATCGTTTGCAGGGCCAGAAAACGCTCGACGGTGCGCTGAAAGTCGTCGCTGAGCTGCTGCTGAAAACCGCTCAGCACTTCCGGCTTAATGCCCGGCCAGTCGTCGTGCGCGCTGAAGCTCGGGGAAGAGGCGACGGTAACCAGCGCCAGCACGCGCTGAGGATGCTGTAAGGCTATCTGGCTTGCCACCAGGCCCCCCAGGCTCCAGCCCAGCCAGATGGCCTGCTCAGGGGCTTTTTTCAGCACCTGCTGCGCCATCTCCTCCAGCGACAGCGCGCCGAAACCGCTGCTGCGACCATAGCCCGGCAGGTCAACCACGTGCAGCGTGAAGTGCGAAGCCAGCTGCGGCGTAATGCAATCCCACACCCCGGCATTCAGCCCCCATCCGTGCAGCAGCACAAGATGACACTTCCCTTCGCCCACGGTTTGCCACCAGATGTCGTTCATCAGCTATTGTTCTCTTTTCACCAGATATCAGGGGGAAATATGCTAACAGCACACGGCTTATGCTGGCTATGCCAAATGCCGCTGGCCGTTGCCAGCTGGGGGTTCTGCTCCCGCTGCAGCGCATCGCTGACCTCCCGTCAGCCCCGATGCCCGCGCTGCGGCCTGCCCGCCGGCACCGGCACCGTCCCCTGCGGTCGCTGCATCCAGGATCCCCCGCCGTGGCAGCGGCTGGTGGCCGTCAGCGACTACCTTCCGCCGCTCAGCGGCCTGATCCACCAGCTGAAATTTACCCGCCGCCCGGAGCTGGCCCCGGCGCTGGCTCGTATGCTGCTGCTGCGTATCCGCCAGAGCGAAGGCCTGCCGCCTGCGGACAGGATTGTCGGCGTCCCGCTGTGGCAGCGGCGGCAATGGCGGCGAGGTTTTAACCAGAGCGATCTGCTGTGCCGTCCTCTGGCCCGCTGGACGCACGCCGCCTGGCGCAGCGACGCGCTGCGCCGCAGCCGCCCTACCGCAGCTCAGCATCAGCTCACCGCGAGGTTACGTAAGCGGAACCTGAAAAATGCGTTTCAGCTTGAATTATCGGTTCGGGGTCACCATATCGCCATTGTGGATGATGTCGTCACAACCGGAAGCACCGTCGCCGAGATATCCCGCCTGCTTTTGCGAAACGGCGCCGCGACGGTTCAGGTATGGTGTATATGCCGTACCTTGTAGACCCCTGCTGATGGGCGTATAATAACCCAGTAAAATAGTCAACTATTAGGCCAACGCTATGATCCGTATTTCCGATGCTGCACAAGCGCACTTTGCCAAACTGCTGGTAAATCAGGAAGAAGGGACACAAATTCGCGTATTTGTGATTAATCCCGGCACCCCAAACGCTGAGTGCGGCGTATCCTACTGCCCACCGGATGCGGTGGAAGACACCGACACGACGCTGAAGTTTGAGCAGCTGACCGCGTACGTCGACGAACTCAGCGCGCCGTACCTGGAAGATGCCGAAATCGACTTCGTGACCGATCAGCTTGGCTCCCAGCTGACGCTGAAAGCGCCAAACGCCAAGATGCGTAAAGTCTCCGACGACGCGCCGCTGATGGAGCGCGTTGAGTATATGCTGCAATCGCAGATCAACCCGCAGCTGGCCGGCCACGGTGGTCGCGTGACGCTGATGGAAATCACCGAAGACAACCTGGCGATCCTGCAGTTCGGCGGCGGCTGTAACGGCTGCTCAATGGTCGACGTGACTCTGAAAGAAGGGATCGAGAAGCAGCTGCTGAACGAATTCCCGGACCTGAAAGGCGTGCGCGATCTGACCGAGCACCAGCGCGGCGAGCACTCCTACTACTAAGCCGCCCGCCATACCGCACTCCCAGCCCGGCCGTATTTTGCTGCCGGGCCGCTCCCTTCTGACGCATCCCCTCCCGCCTTATCGCTAGTCGTACGTGCAAAAAACCCGGGAAAGAGTATGACTTAAGTCTCATATTTAAAATATTCACCGCCAGGGTGATTCTCAACCTTCATATGTTACCCGTATCATCTCTCTCAGGTTCCGCTGCTATAAAAATAGCCAGCTATCCTTTCTGATAAGAAGTGATAGTCGATTTTATGGCGCCATACAGTTTGTGTCCCCGCCCGGAGCAAACGGAACAAGATTGAAGTTTTACGTTACCCATAACAAATGAAAGGCCAGGTAAATTATGCCATTAGTCATCGTTGCTATCGGGGTCGCCCTGTTATTACTGCTGATGATCCGCTTCAAAATGAACGGCTTCATCGCTTTGATTCTGGTGGCGCTCGCCGTCGGACTTATGCAGGGCATGCCTCTGGATAAAGTCATCGTATCCATCAAAAACGGCGTCGGGGGCACCCTCGGCAGCCTCGCGCTGATCATGGGCTTTGGCGCAATGCTCGGCAAGCTGCTGGCAGACTGCGGCGGCGCGCAGCGAATTGCCACCACGCTTATCGCTAAATTTGGCAAAAAGCATATCCAATGGGCGGTCGTTCTGACCGGCTTCACCGTCGGCTTCGCGCTGTTCTATGAAGTGGGCTTCGTCCTTATGCTGCCGCTGGTGTTCACCATCGCCGCATCTGCCCGCATCCCGCTACTGTACGTTGGCGTGCCGATGGCAGCCGCGCTCTCCGTGACCCACGGCTTCCTGCCACCGCACCCGGGCCCGACGGCGATCGCCACTATCTTCCACGCCGATATGGGTAAAACCCTGCTGTACGGTACGCTGCTGGCAATCCCGACCGTGATCCTTGCCGGCCCGGTCTTCGCCCGCTTCCTGAAAAACATCGATAAGCCGATTCCGGAAGGCCTGCACAACCCGAAGACCTTCACTGAAGAAGAGATGCCTGGCTTTGGCGTCAGCGTCTGGACCTCTCTGGTGCCGGTGGTGCTGATGGCGATGCGTGCCGTTGCCGAAATGCTGCTGCCGAAAGGCCACGCGTTCCTCAGATACGCCGAATTCTTTGGTGACCCGGTGATGGCAACGCTGATCGCCGTTCTGATTGCCCTGTTTACCTTTGGCCTCAACCGCGGCCGCTCGATGGAACAGATCAACGAAACGCTGACCTCGTCCATTAAAATCATCGCCATGATGCTGCTGATTATCGGCGGCGGCGGCGCCTTTAAGCAGGTTCTGGTTGATAGCGGCATGGATAAGTACATCGCCTCGATGATGCATGGTTCCAGCATGTCTCCGCTGTTTATGGCGTGGTCCATTGCGGCGGTTCTGCGTATTGCGCTGGGTTCGGCGACCGTTGCGGCCATTACCGCGGGCGGTATCGCGGCTCCGCTGATCGCCACCACCGGCGTCAGCCCTGAGCTGATGGTTATCGCCGTCGGCTCCGGCAGCGTGATTTTCTCTCACGTCAACGACCCGGGATTCTGGCTGTTCAAGGAGTACTTCAACCTGACCATCGGCGAGACCATTAAGTCGTGGTCGATGCTGGAAACGATTATCTCGGTCTGCGGCCTGATCGGCTGTCTGCTGCTGGGAATGGTCGTGTAAAGGTCGATTAAGCATAAAAAAGGCCGGGTATGCGTGAAGCTACCCGGCCTTTTTTATTTATCGTTTTGGCCGCTTCCCCGCCGCCGGGGAAGCGCTACCTCATTACGGTTTCTTCTTTGCTGCCGCCCTGCGACGCTTGTCTAAATCCTTGATCAGCTTGTTGACCTGCGCATCGGCAAACATCTGCTCGAGCGAAGTCGACAGCTTGCGCCGCCAGTTCGGATACTCGGTGCTGGTGCCCGGAATGTTAACCGGTGAAGCCATCTCCAGCCAGTCCTCCGGCTGCAGGCCCAGCAGCGCGCTGTTGCTGTCGGCGATGTAGCGCTGCATCCCGCGGTTGAGGGTTGAGGTCATCGTCATCAGCGACGCGTTATGCCCGGCCCTCTTGGGCAGACAGCCGTACTTATGCAGCGCATCCAGCAGCCCCTGCTTCGCCAGCTCCCGGTCCTGATATAGCCCGCGCAGCACCACTTCATCCGGATAGAGCCCGAGGGATTTACCGAGCGTCAGGTCGCCGCTTTCCCAGTAGCCGCGCAGCGTTGGCAGGTCATGCGTTGTTGCCACAGCCATTGATTGTTCCGGATACGTCTGCGGCGCACGGAACGTTTTCTCATTGTCATTTTCAAAATAGAGCACTTTGTAGGAGTAGACGCCGCTCTTACGCAGCTTGCTGACAATTTCCACCGGCACGGTGCCCAGATCTTCACCGATCACCATGCAGCTATGGCGCTTACTCTCCAGCGCCAGAATAGAGAGCAGATCGTCTACCGGATACTGAACGTAGGCCCCATGATCGGCGGTTTCGCCGTACGGGATCCACCACAGGCGCAGCACCGACATCACGTGGTCGATACGCAGCGCGCCGCAGTTTTGCATATTGGCGCGCAGCAGCTCGATAAACGGCTCATAGGCGCGGGCGACGATGATGTGCGGATCCATCGGCGGCAGGCCCCAGTTTTGCCCGAGCGGGCCCAGAATATCCGGCGGAGCCCCTACCGAGGCTTTCAGGCAGTAAAGCTCGCGATCGCACCAGGTCTCAGACCCGCCTTCCGCTACGCCAACCGCCAGATCGCGATAGAGGCCAATCGGCATCGCATCGCGCTGGCTGGTGTGCCAGCAGGTGGCAAACTGCGAACAGGCCAGCCACTGCAGCCAGAGGTAAAAATCCACCTCATCAGCGTGTTCCGAACAGAACGCTTTCACCTCCGGGCTGGAGATATCCTGGTACGCCTTTGGCCAGGCCGGCCAGCCCCAGCGCAGCGGATCCTGCTGAACCTGCCGCGCGTGCAGCGCATCAAACGCCGCCTGCCAGTAGAGGCTTTCCCCTTCGCGCTGCACGAACTGACGGAACTCCGTCATCGCCTCATCGCTGCGGGCAGAGAAGCCTTTCCAGGCCATGCGCAGCGCGGTCATCTTCAACGCCGTGACGGCGGTGTAGTCAACATCATCCGTCTGCCGCGCCGCCTGTAAAGCCTGCCGGGTCGCCGGCAGCTGCCACCACGTCTGCGCCTCTTTGCTCAGGCGGAAATCTTCGACCGCGTTAACGTCGATATAGATAACGTTCAGCCAGCGGCGCGAGGAGGGGCTGTACGGGCTGGCGCTTTCCGGGTTGGCCGGATAGAGCGCATGAATCGGGTTGAGGCCAATAAACGCCCCGCCTCGCTGAGCGATTTCCGGCAGCATCGCGCGCAGGTCGCCGAAGTCGCCAATCCCCCAGTTTTTTTCCGAACGCAGCGTATACAGCTGCACGCAGGCGCCCCACAGCTTCTGCCCCTCTTTCAGGGCCTGCGGCTCGTAGCAGCGCACCGGGGCGACAATCGCCCGACAGTGCCAGCGGTCACCGTTCCGGGTGAGCGTCAGGGTATGGTAGCCTTCCGGCAGTTTGGTCGGCAGCGACAGCGTGTCGCCGCCTTTTACCTGCCCCTGATACTGCTTCCCTTCTTCGGTGGTCAGGATCCAGTGAAACTCACCGTGCCCGGCCACCGGCAGCGACATTTTTTTGCCGTGGGTGAAAACCTGTACGTTCGGCAGCGGGTTAACCGCCGCCTTCGCGACGGTGGTCGTACGATGCATCGCATCAAGCAGACGCTGCTTGGTCACCGCGGCAATCGACTGCGGCTTGCCGTGCGCGTTGATGTAGCTCGGGCTGATCCCCGCCGCTAGCGCGGCGTTATCAAGGCGTTTCGTCTCCATAGGCCTGTCCTTAGCGTTTTGCCTGCCAGATACGTTGCTGATAATCGCGAATTGAGCGATCGGAGCTGAACATGCCGCAGCGGGCGGTATTCAGGATCGTTGCCCGGGTCCAGGCTTCCTGGTCACGGTAGAGCTCATCCACCTGCTTCTGCGCGGCCACATAGGTCGCGAAGTCAGCCAGCACCAGGTACGGATCGCCGCCTTTGAGCAGGCTATGCAGCATCTGGTCAAACGCGTGCTTATCGCCGCCGCTGTACTTACCGCTTTCCAGCTCTTTCAGCACCGCGTCCAGGAGCTTGTCTTTCTTACGCCATTTCAGCGGATCGTAGCCTTTGGCCTTCAGCGCCTTAACTTCTTCCACGGTATTACCGAAGATAAAGATGTTCTCCTCGCCCACCTGCTCGGCGATTTCAACGTTCGCGCCGTCCAGCGTGCCGACGGTCAGCGCGCCGTTCAGCGCCAGCTTCATGTTGCCGGTACCGGAGGCTTCTTTACCCGCCGTCGAGATCTGTTCAGAGATGTCCGCCGCCGGGATCAGCATTTCCGCGGCCGACACGCAGTAGTCCGGCAGGAAGACCACCTTCAGCTTATCGCCCACCAGCGGATCGCTGTTGACGGCCTGCGCCACCTTGTTGATAGCGAAAATGATATTCTTCGCCAGGTAGTAGCCCGGTGCCGCCTTCGCGCCGAACAGGAACACGCGCGGTACGCGGTCGGCCTGCGGGTTTTCGCGAATCTCTTTATACTGCGCCAGGATATTCAGCAGGTTGAGGTGCTGACGTTTGTACTCATGCAGGCGCTTAATCTGGATATCAAAAATCGCCTGCGGGTTAATGTCGATCCCGGTACGCGCCTTCACAAACTCGGCGAGGCGAACCTTGTTGGCCTGCTTAATCTCGCGATAGCTCTGGCGGAACGCCGCATCATCCGCGTACTTTTCCAGGTTAATCAGCTGGTCGAGATCGTTCGCCCACTCTTTTTTCAGCGATTTATCGAGCAGCGCGGCCAGGGCCGGGTTGCACTGTTTAATCCAGCGGCGCGGCGTGATGCCGTTGGTCACGTTGTGGAACTTGTTCGGCCACAGCTGGTGATATTCCGGGAACAGATCCTTCACCACCAGCTCGGAGTGCAGCGCGGCCACGCCGTTTACCGCAAAACCGCTGACCACGCACATGTTCGCCATGCGAACCTGCTTGTCATGCACCACCGCCAGCTTAGCCCATACCTGCTCGTCGCCGGGCCAGGTTTTCTCCACCAGCGTCTTAAAGCGGGCGTTAATCTCTTTGATAATCTGCATATGGCGCGGCAGCAGCGCTTTGACCAGCTTCTCGTCCCAGCACTCCAGCGCTTCAGGCATCAGCGTGTGGTTGGTGTAGGCGAAGGTTTTACTGGTGATTGCCCACGCGTCGTCCCAGCTCAGCTGGTGCTCGTCGATCAGCACCCGCAGCAGTTCAGGGATCGCAATCGTCGGGTGAGTATCGTTCAGCTGAATGACTTCATAATCCGCCAGCTCGGCCAGCTTACGGCCCGCCAGGTGATGGCGACGCAGAATATCGGCAACCGAGCAGGCGCACTGGAAGTACTGCTGCATCAGGCGCAGCTTTTTCCCGGCCTGGTGGTTGTCGTTCGGATAGAGCACCTTGGTCAGCTTTTCCGCGTCGATGCCCTGCTGCTCGGCGCGCAGGAAATCGCCGTCGTTAAATTTGGTCAGGTTGAACGGATGCGCGTGCTTAGCCTGCCACAGGCGCAGCGGCTGCGCGACGTTGTTGCGATAGCCCAGCACCGGCAGATCCCAGGCTTCACCGGTAATCACGAACGCCGGCTCCCAAAGTCCGTTTTTCGAGACCTTGCCGCCAAGCCCAACCTGCACGTCGAGCTGCTCGTTGTGGCGGAACCACGGATAGCTGCTGCGTCCCCAGTCATCCGGCGCTTCCGCCTGCTGGCCGTCGTCGAAAGACTGACGGAACAGGCCGTACTGATAGTTCAGGCCATAGCCGGTTGCCGACTGGCCGACGGTGGCCATCGAATCCAGGAAGCACGCCGCCAGGCGACCCAGACCGCCGTTACCCAGGCCCGGATCGATCTCCTCTTCCAGCAGGTCAGTCAGGTGAACGTCGTGCGCCTTCAGCTCATGGCTCACCCCTTGATACCAGCCAAGGTTAAGCAGGTTGTTACCGGTCAGACGACCGATTAAAAACTCCATCGAAATGTAGTTAACGTGGCGCTGGCCTTCGGCAGGCCTGGCCGCCGGCTGAGCCGCCAGCAGCTCGGCTAACGCGCCGCTCACGGCACGCCACCACTGACGCTGGGTCATCTCAGAAGCGGACTGTAGGCCAAAATGCTGCCACTGACGCGTCAGTGCAGCCTGAAACCGATCTTTGTTAAAAGAAGTCTGTGACATAAGAAATCCGGGTCCTTTACTAAAACGTTAGCGTTAGTGTGCCGACCTCCCGGGGTAACGTCCTCATCCCGGCAGGGATTAGGCAGGGAGGAGTAGCAGGGATGAGCGAAAAGTGTGATCGCGGCCACTATAACGTTAGCCTCCCGCTAAAAAGATGCTGCAAAATTCACCGCCAGGAAACAATATACCGTTCAATTACCGTACTAACAGATTTGTTACAGCCCAATACCGCACGGATGAATAAAAAAGCCCCTGGTAATTATCAGCAAATAACAATTAGGCCTGCAGCAAAATAAACATGTTTGATGATGTAAATACGTCAAAGAGATTACTTATCAGAATTAACTGACATTAACTTAATAAAAACAAACAACTACAAAAAATGGGAATAAAAGTGATTTCCCGGCAGGCGGAAGTGAGGCAAACCCAGACGGCATGCACACTGGTACCGGTTTTAGGATGCTGACGATCTTATTGAGAATTTGTGACACGGTGCAAATTCAAGAGCATAAAATTCGGACATAACTTGCAATAACTTTCATTATCGCCGACCTTATTAGGTATTAATTACGAAGCGCAAAAAAAATCGCCCCTCTCTTGCACAGCGAAATGTTGAACTATGTTGATTCCGTCTAAATTAAGTCGCCCAGTCCGCCTTGAACACACCGTGGTTCGCGAACGATTGCTGGCGAAACTTTCCGGCGCGAACAATTATCGTCTCGCGCTGGTCACCAGCCCCGCCGGGTACGGCAAGACCACGCTCATTTCTCAGTGGGCGGCAGGAAAAAATGAGCTCGGGTGGTTCTCGCTGGATGAAGGCGATAACCAGCAGGAGCGTTTTGCCAGCTATCTGATCGCCTCTATTCAACAGGCGACCGGGGGCCACTGCGTGGCCAGCGAAACGATGGTGCAAAAGCGCCAGTATGCCAGCCTGCCCTCGCTGTTTGCCCAGCTGTTCATCGAGCTTGCCGAGTGGCAGCGTCCATTATTCCTGGTCATCGACGATTATCATCTGATCAATAACCCGGTGATCCACGACGCCATGCGCTTCTTCCTGCGCCATCAGCCGGAAAACCTGACGCTGGTCGTCCTGTCGCGTAACCTGCCGCAGCTGGGCATTGCCAACCTGCGCGTGCGCGATCAGCTGCTGGAGATTGGCAGCCAGCAGCTGGCCTTTACCCACCAGGAAGCAAAACAATTTTTCGACTGTCGCCTCGCCTCACCGATTGAGGCCGAAGATAGCAGCAGGCTGTGTGACGACGTCGCCGGCTGGGCAACGGCCCTCCAGCTCATCGCCCTCTCCGCGCGCCAGAATAACTCCTCCGCCCAGCACTCCGCCCGCCGCCTCGCCGGCATTAACGCCAGCCACCTTTCCGACTACCTCGTCGATGAGGTGCTGGACAACGTCGACGCGCGCACCCGTAACGTGCTGCTAAAAAGCTCGCTGCTGCGCTCGATGAACGATGCGCTCATCGTTCGCGTTACCGGCGAAGAGAACGGCCAGATGCAGCTGGAAGAGATCGAACGCCAGGGGCTGTTCATGCAGCGCATGGACGATTCCGGCGAGTGGTTCCGCTACCATCCGCTGTTCGGCAACTTCCTGCGCCAGCGCTGTCAGTGGGAGCTGGCGACCGAGCTGCCCGAAATTCACCGCTGTGCGGCAGAAGGCTGGATGGCGCAGGGCTTCCCCAGCGAAGCGATTCACCACGCGCTGGCGGCCGGCGATGCCAAAATGCTGCGCGACATTTTACTGAATCACGCCTGGGGCATGTTCAACCACAGCGAGCTGGGGCTGCTCGAGCAGTCGCTGGCGGCGCTGCCGTGGTCAAACTTGCTGGAAAACCCGCGGCTGATCCTGCTGCAGGCCTGGCTGATGCAGAGCCAGCACCGCTACAGCGAAGTGAACACCCTGCTGGCCCGCGCCGAGCAGGAGATGGACGCGGAGATGGATATCGCCATGCACGGCGACTTTAACGCCCTGCGCGCGCAGGTCGCCATTAACGCCGGCGATCAGGAAGAAGCCGAACGCCTGGCGATGGTGGCCTTAGAAGAGCTGCCGCTGGCAAGCTACTACAGCCGCATCGTCGCCACCTCGGTGCACGGCGAAGTGCTGCACTGCAAGGGCCAGCTGAGCAAATCGCTGGCGGTGATGCAGCAGACCGAGCAGATGGCGCGTCGCCACGATATCTGGCACTACGCCCTGTGGAGCATGATCCAGCAGAGCGAGATTCTCTTTGCCCAGGGCTTCCTGCAGGCGGCGTGGGAAATTCAGGAGAAGGCCTTCCAGCTCATCCGCGACCAGCATCTCGAGCAGCTGCCGATGCACGAATTCCTGCTGCGCATTCGCGCGCAGCTGCTGTGGGCCTGGGCGCGGCTGGACGAAGCCGAGGCCTCTGCGCGCGGCGGGATGGACGTCCTTTCAACCTATCAACCGCAGCAGCAGCTGCAGTGCCTGGCGCTAATGGTGCAGTGCTCGCTGGCGCGCGGCGATCTGGACAACGCCCGCAGCCACCTGAACCGGCTGGAAAACCTGCTCGGCAACGGCCACTATCACAGCGACTGGGTGTCAAATGCCGACAAGGTGCGGGTGATCTACTGGCAGATGATCGGCGATAAAGCCGCCGCGGCCAACTGGCTGCGCCAGACGCCGAAGCCCGAGTTTGCCAATAACCACTTCCTGCAGAGCCAATGGCGCAACATCGCCAGAGCGCAAATCCTGCTCGGTGATTTCGATTCCGCCGAAATGGTGCTGGAAGAGCTCAATGAAAACGCACGTTCGCTGCGCCTGATGAGCGATATTAACCGCAACCTGCTGCTGCTCAACCAGCTCTACTGGCAGGCGGGACGTAAGAGCGAGGCGCAGAAGGTCCTGCTGGAAGCGCTCACCCTCGCCAACCGTACCGGATTTATCAATCACTTTGTTATTGAAGGCGAGGCCATGGCCCAGCAGCTGCGTCAGCTTATTCAGCTCAATACGCTGCCGGAGCTGGAGCAGCATCGCGCTCAGCGCATTCTGCGCGATATCAACCAGCACCATCGCCACAAGTTTGCCCACTTCGATGAGGGCTTTGTCGAACGGCTGCTCAACCACCCGGAAGTGCCGGAGCTTATCCGCACCAGCCCGCTGACCCAGCGCGAATGGCAGGTGCTCGGCCTGATCTATTCCGGCTACAGCAACGAGCAGATCGCCGGCGAGCTTGACGTCGCGGCAACGACCATTAAAACGCACATTCGCAATCTGTATCAGAAGCTCGGGGTCGCGCACCGCCAGGATGCCGTTCAGCACGCCCAGCGGTTGCTTAAAATGATGGGATACGGCGTCTGACGCCGTTTAGCACAGCTCCAGCTGCAGGTTATTGTCCTTAATAACCTTCAGCACGCCCGCCGGCGGCATCACGTCGGTGTAAACCGCATCAACCATGCTGATGCTGCCCATGTTCACCATCGCGTTACGGCCGAATTTCGAATGGTCCACCACCAGCATCACGTGCCGCGAGTTTTCAATAATCGCGCGCTTGGTGCGGACCTCATGATAGTCAAACTCCAGCAGCGAGCCGTCGCTATCGACGCCGCTGATGCCGAGAATGCCAAAATCAAGGCGGAACTGGGAGATAAAATCCAGCGTCGCTTCGCCGATAATGCCGCCGTCGCGGCTGCGCAGCTCGCCGCCCGCCAGAATGATGCGGAAGTCATCCTTCACCATCAGCGTGTTCGCAACGTTGAGATTGTTGGTCACGATGCGCAGATCGTTGTGTTCCAGCAGCGCGTGCGCCACCGCTTCCGGCGTCGTGCCGATATCAATAAACAGCGTCGCCCCGTCGGGGATCTGGCTGGCAACCTTGCGGGCAATGCGCTCTTTTTCCTGGGTCTGGGTCGCCTTCCTGTCGTGCCAGGAGGTGTTCACCGAGCTGGAAGGCAGCGCGGCACCGCCGTGATGGCGCAGGATCATTTTTTGTTCGGCGAGATCGTTCAGGTCACGACGAATGGTCTGCGGGCTGACGGCAAACTGCTCCACCAGCTCTTCCGTACTGACATATCCCTGTTTTTTTACCAGCTCGATAATAGCGTCATGACGTTGTGTTTGTTTCATGCAATATCCCTGGGAAAATTTGACTCGCTTATCATGGATGACGGGGAGTCTCTATGTTCGTTTTCGCACATGCTGAGTATCTACAAACGCCATCGCCAGTCCGGTCACCAGGCCGGCTACGTGCGCGCCGTTCGCAATCGACATGCCAAAAACATCAAACCATCCAGCAATTAACCATACTAAGGAGAAGAGTATCAAGCCACGCTGTAAATAAACGCCGCTCTGCGGATCGCGCTCTCCCCGCAGCCAGACGTAGCCCATCAGCGCATACACTACGCCGGATAAGCCACCAAACCAGGGGCCGCTAAACTGATGTTGAACAAACCCGCTAAGCAACGCGCTAATGACGGTGATAACCACCAGCTTACCGCTGCCAATCCGTTTCTCAACCGCACCGCCAAGGTACCACCACCATAGCAGGTTAAACAGGATGTGCATCAGCGAGAAGTGCATCAGCGCATGGCTAAAGTAGCGCCAGACCTCAAACTTCAGCGAGGGGTCGTATGGCCAGGCCAGCAGCAGCATAACCGGCTGGTCGCCAAGGACATTTTGCAGCACAAAGACCAGCACGCAGAGCGTCAGAACCGACCACGTAACGGGCCCGGCGTTGTGGCGCAGGGTCGCGAAGAAGGGGAAGCGCTGGTAGTGCAGCCCGCTGTTAGTTTGCCCCGATTGCCAGCTTGCCGCGAGGTAGCGCGGGTCGGCGGGGTTGTCGAGAAAGCGAGTCAGTTCAGCCTGAACCCGCGCGGCCTGGCTCTCGTCCGCCAGCCAAACGTCGCTCTGGCTGTGCTGCTGAATAGTCAGGATAACGCCCTGGGTCGCCATATAGTCGACAAACGCCTGGGCCACGCGCGGGTTGGCAAAAGAGGTAATCATTAACATGCAGCGGATCGCTTATTCCACACAAAGGGGGACAGTATATACGCAAAATCATTCAAGGTGCGTGGCGACGGCAGCCGCGGACGAGCACAGGCGCCCGGCACGGGGGCCGTTTGAACCCTAAAGCGTATACGGTAACGGGTCAGAGCGTCCCGTGAGCCACTTCCGCCGGGAAGTGACGATGCCAGGCATCGAACCCGCCGTCCACGCTGTAGACCTTGTCATAGCCCTGCTGCAGCAGATACTGCGCGGCGCCCTTACTGCTATTGCCGTGGTAGCACATCACCATCACCGCCGTCTCAAAGTCGTTATCACGCATAAACGCGCCCAGCGTATCGTTGGTCAGATGAAACGCACCCGGAGTGTGGCCCATCGCATAGCTTTGCGGGTCGCGGATGTCCACCAGTACCGCCATGGCCTGCTGCAGCTTCTGATGCGCCTCTTCTACGTTGATACATTCAAAGTGATCCATGTGCTCTTGTCTCTTTATTGCGGGGTGATATAGCGGGCTGATTGCCGGCCATGATTCTACTGCCTAGTTTACCGTCAGACGGGAAATAAACGCCAATATGTTACATGCATCACTCTGAAATGTTTTTTTGATGTTACCAATAGCGCGTTTGTTTGCTATATTGAGCGATATCGAACATTTGTGAGCTTAAACGAAAGTGCAAGAGGTAGCGAACGTGGAAACCAAAGATCTGATTGTGATAGGCGGAGGCATCAACGGTGCCGGTATCGCGGCAGACGCCGCCGGGCGTGGTTTATCCGTACTGATGCTGGAAGCGCGCGATCTCGCCTGCGCCACCTCCAGCGCCAGCTCAAAGCTGATTCACGGCGGGCTGCGCTACCTTGAACACTACGAATTCCGCCTGGTCAGCGAAGCGCTGGCAGAGCGTGAAGTGCTGCTAAAAATGGCGCCGCATCTCGCGTTCCCGATGCGCTTCCGCCTGCCGCACCGCCCGCATCTGCGCCCGGCGTGGATGATCCGTATTGGTCTGTTTATGTACGATCACCTGGGAAAACGCACCAGCTTACCCAGCTCAACCGGCTTGCGATTTGGCGCAGAATCGGTACTTAAACCTGAAATCGTGCGCGGTTTCGAATATTCCGACTGCTGGGTAGACGATGCGCGGCTGGTGCTGGCGAACGCGCAGATGGTGGTGCGCAAGGGCGGCGAGGTTCGTACCCGCACCCGTGCCGTCTCCGCCCGGCGTGAAAACGGGCTGTGGATTGTCGAGGCGGAAGATATCGACAGCGGCGAGAAGTTTACCTGGCAGGCGCGGGGCCTGGTGAACGCCACCGGCCCGTGGGTCAAACACTTCTTTGATGAAGGGATGCACCTGCGCTCCCCATACGGCATCCGCCTGATTAAGGGCAGCCACATCGTGGTGCCGCGCGTGCATACCCAGAAGCAGGCCTACATTCTGCAAAACGAAGACAAGCGAATTGTATTCGTGATCCCGTGGATGGACGAGTTCTCGATAATCGGCACCACCGACGTAGAGTACAACGGCGATCCGCAGAAGGTGGCGATCGATGAGAAAGAGATTAGCTACCTGCTCAACGCCTACAACGCGCACTTTAAAAAGACGCTGTCCCGCGACGATATCGTCTGGACCTATTCCGGCGTCCGCCCGCTGTGTGACGATGAATCTGATTCACCGCAGGCGATCACCCGCGACTATACGCTCGATATTCATGACGAAAACGGCCAGGCGCCGCTGCTGTCGGTCTTTGGCGGCAAGCTCACGACCTACCGCAAGCTGGCAGAGCACGCGCTGGAAAAGCTGACGCCGTACTATAAAGGTATCGGCCCGGCGTGGACCAAAACCGCCGTTCTGCCCGGGGGCGAGATCGACGGCGATCGCGACGATTACGCCGCCAAACTGCGCCGCCGCTTCGCGTTTATCAGCGAATCGATGGCGCGCCACTACGCCCGCACCTACGGCAGCAACAGCGAGTGGCTGCTCGGCGAGGCGACATCGCTTGCCGATCTGGGTGAAGATTTTGGCCACGAGTTCTATGAAGCCGAGCTGAAATACCTCGTGGAGCATGAGTGGGTTCGCAGCCTCGATGACGCCATCTGGCGTCGAACCAAACAGGGCATGTGGCTCAGCCCCGTGCAGCAGGCGCGCATTAGCGAATGGCTGGCGCAGCACGTGGGAAAGTCTGAGCTCTCTCTGGCCTCGTAGGCGCCCCGGCGGGGTTTCTCGCAGGCCGAAAAGCGCGGCCTGAGAGGATAAGAAGGATAAAAAAACGGGGCCTGACGGCCCCGTTTTCTATGGTATCGCGGTGGTTACAGCCGCACCGGATCGATATGCCAGATATGGTCGGCGTACTCCTGAATCGTACGGTCAGAAGAGAAGTAGCCCATATTGGCGATGTTGAGCATCGCTTTGTTGGCCCACTCTTCCGGCTGACGGTAGAGCTCGTCCACCTTATCCTGACAATCAACGTAGCTGCGGTAATCCGCCAGCACCTGATAGTGGTCGCCAAAGTTAATCAGCGAATCCAGCAGGTCGCGATAGCGGCCCGGCTCCGACGGGCTGAACAGGCCGGTACCGATCTGGGTCAGCGTCTGGTGCAGCTCCGGGTCCTGCTCGTAGTAGTCGCGCGGTTTGTAGCCGCTGGACCGCAGCGCCTCAACCTCCTCCGCGGTATTGCCGAAGATGAAGATATTCTCCTCGCCCACGTGCTCGAGCATTTCAACGTTAGCCCCGTCGAGGGTGCCAATGGTCAGCGCGCCGTTGAGCGCAAACTTCATGTTACTGGTCCCGGAGGCTTCCGTTCCCGCCAGCGAGATCTGCTCGGAGAGATCCGCCGCCGGAATAATCAGCTGGGCCAGGCTGACGCTGTAGTTAGGGATAAACACGATCTTCAGCTTATCGCCGATCTGCGGATCGTTGTTGACCACCGCCGCCACGTCGTTAATGAGATGAATAATGTGCTTGGCCATGTAGTAGGCCGAAGCGGCTTTCCCGGCGAAGATATTGACCCGCGGCACCCACTCGGCGTCGGGATCGGCCTTGATGCGGTTATAGCGCGCAATCACGTGCAGCACGTTCATCAGCTGCCGCTTGTACTCATGGATGCGCTTGATCTGCACATCAAACAGCGCCTTCGGATTAACCACCACGTTAAGCTGCTGGCCGATATAGTTTGCCAGCCGCTGCTTGTTCTCCAGCTTCGCCTGGCGCACCGCCTGGTTCACCGTCGGATAATCAATATGCTGCTCCAGTTCCTTGAGCTGGCTGAGATCGGTACGCCAGGTGCGGCCGATATTGTCATCCAGCACCTTCGACAGCGGCGGGTTCGCCAGCGCCAGCCAGCGGCGCGGGGTCACGCCGTTGGTCACGTTGGTGAAGCGCATCGGGAAAATCCGCGCAAACTCGGCGAACAGCGACTCCACCATCAGCCTCGAGTGCAGCTCGGAAACGCCGTTCACCTTATGGCTAATGACCACCGCCAGCCAGGCCATCCGCACCCGGCGGCCGTTGGACTCATCGATAATCGAAGTCCGGCTCAGCAGCGCGGTATCGTTGGGATACTGCTCCTGCAGCGTCTTGAGGAAGTAGTCGTTAATCTCAAAGATAATCTGCAGATGGCGCGGCAGAATTTTACCCAGCATATCAACGGGCCAGGTCTCCAGCGCTTCGCTCATCAGGGTATGGTTGGTGTAGGAGAAGACCTGGCAGGTCACCTCGAACGCCTCATCCCAGCTAAACTTATGCTCGTCAATCAGCAGACGCATCAGCTCCGGGATCGACAGCACCGGATGGGTGTCGTTGAGGTGGATAGCGATTTTGTCGGCCAGGTTGGCGTAGGTTTTATGCAGCTGATAGTGGCGGCTAAGGATATCCTGCACCGTCGCGGAGACGAGGAAATACTCCTGGCGCAGGCGCAGCTCGCGCCCGGAATAGGTGGAGTCATCCGGATAGAGCACGCGGGATACGTTTTCGGAGTGGTTTTTATCTTCTACCGCCGCGAAGTAGTCGCCCTGATTGAATTTACCGAGGTTGATTTCGCTGCTGGCCTGAGCGCTCCACAGCCGCAGGGTATTGGTGGCATCGGTATCGAAGCCCGGGATAATCTGATCGTAGGCTTCCGCCAGGATCTCTTCGGTTTCCACCCAGCGGGCGTTTTTCCCCTCCTGCTGAATTCGGCCGCCAAAGCGCACTTTGTAGCGCGTGTTATGGCGCTCAAACTCCCACGGGTTGCCGTATTCCAGCCAGTAGTCCGGCGACTCCTTTTGCCGACCGTCGACGATATTTTG
This sequence comes from Klebsiella sp. Ech2A, assembly GCF_030078455.1. Taxonomy (NCBI): domain Bacteria; kingdom Pseudomonadati; phylum Pseudomonadota; class Gammaproteobacteria; order Enterobacterales; family Enterobacteriaceae; genus Klebsiella; species Klebsiella sp. Ech2A. Next base: position 103,386 of record NZ_JAQGFU010000003.1, read on the forward strand.
CTTAAACATCCCGTAGTCATAGCGGATGCCGTAGCCGCGGCCCGGCAGGCCGAGGGCCGCCAGAGAGTCGAGGAAGCAGGCCGCCAGGCGCCCGAGCCCGCCGTTGCCCAGCCCCGGGTCATTCTCCTCGTCGATCAGCTCTTCAAGGTTGAGCCCCATCTCTTCCAGCGCTTTGTTCACATCTTCATAAATGCCCAGCGACAGCAGCGCGTTAGAGAGAGTGCGGCCAATCAAAAACTCCATCGACAGATAGTAGACCTGACGAACTTCCTGCGAAAGCTGGGCGCGGTTCGAGCGCAGCCAGCGCTCCACCATTCGGTCACGCACGGCGAACAGCGTGGCGTTAAGCCATTCATGCTTGTTGGCGATCGCCGGATCCTTGCCGATGATGAACATCAGCTTATAGGCGATAGAGTGCTTCAGTGCCTCAACGCTCAGCGTGGGTGATGCGTAGCTAAAGGGTACATTCATCGCAATGACTCCTGGGGTTACATCAAGCGTTGATAAAGTTCGCGATAAGAGTTCGCCGCAACCTGCCAGCTAAAATCCATACTCATCGCCTGACGCTGCACGTAACGCCAGAGCGAAGGGCGCGACCACAGAACGAATGCGCGCCGAATTGCTCGCAGTAGCGACAAGGCGTTGCTGTCTTCAAAGACAAACCCGCTGGCCAGGCCATCGGCCAGGTTTTCCAGCGAGCTGTCGGTGACGGTATCCGCCAGGCCGCCGGTACGCCGTACCAGCGGCAGCGTGCCGTACTTGAGGCCATACAGCTGCGTCAGGCCGCACGGTTCAAAGCGGCTGGGAACCAGGATGACGTCGGCGCCGCCCATAATGCGGTGCGAGAAGGCCTCATGGTAGCCAATCTGCACGCCCACTTTACCCGGATGCTCCGCCGCCGCGGCCAGGAAGCCCTCCTGCAGCACCGGATCGCCGGCGCCCAGCAGCGCCAGCTGCCCGCCCTGCTCCAACAGGCCCGGCAGCGCTTCAAGCACCAGGTCCAGCCCCTTCTGGCTGGTCAGGCGGCTGACCACGGCAAACAGCGGCGCCTTGTCGTCCACCTTCAGCCCCATCGCAATTTGCAGCTGGCGCTTGTTCTCCGCTTTATCTTCGAGACTATCGCGGTCGTAGCGCGCGGCCAGCAGCAGATCGTTTTGCGGATTCCAGATGTTTGAATCTACGCCGTTAAGGATGCCCGACAGGCGCCCCTCATGCTGCCGCTGGCGCAGCAGCCCCTCCATGCCGTAAGCGAACTGCGGTTCGGTTATCTCACGGGCGTAGGTTGGGCTGACCGCCGTAATATGGTCGGCATAATAGAGGCCCGCTTTCAGGAACGAGAGCTGGCCGTTGAACTCGAGGCCGTGCATGTTATAGAACGACCACGGCAGCTCGATCTCATTCATATGCCAGGAGTAGAACATCCCCTGATAGGCCAGGTTGTGCACCGTGAAAACCGATTTCGCCGGGTGGCCGCGCGCCGCCAGATAGGCCGGCGTCAGGCCCGCATGCCAGTCGTGGGCATGCACAACGTCAGGGCGCCAGAAGGGATCCAGACCGCAGGCCATTTCGCTACCTACCCAGCCAAGCAGCGCAAAGCGCAGCACGTTATCGGTGTAGGCATGCTGGTTGGTATCGTGGTAAGGGCTCCCCGGGCGATCGTAAAGATGTGGTGCATCAATAAGATAGATGCCCACGCCGTTAAAATGGCCAAACAGCAGCGTGATGCGGCCGGCAAAGGTGTCTCTGCGCGTCACCACCTGCGCATCGGTTATCCCGCGACGAATATCAGGAAACGCGGGCAGCAGCACGCGCGTATCGATACCTTCCGCAATTTGCGCCGCTGGCAGCGCGCCGATGACATCCGCCAGACCGCCGGTTTTTAACAGCGGGAACATCTCTGAACATACGTGTAAGACCTGCATTATCGCTCCTGTGAGTGCCCCAACTTCCGCAGCATATCCCGGGTGACCAGCACAATACCTTCCTCTGAGCGGTAGAACCGACGCGCATCTTCTTCCGCGTGTTCACCAATCACCATGCCTTCCGGAATCACGCAGGCGCGATCGATCACGCAGCGGCGCAGGCGGCACGAGCGTCCGACCCAAACTTCTGGCAATAAGACTGCCGAATCAATGTTACAGAATGAGTTCACCCGCACGCGCGGGAACAGCACCGACTGCACCACCACCGAACCGGAGATAATGCATCCGCCGGAGACCAGCGAGTTCAGCGTCATGCCGTGGCTACCGGAGCGGTCCTGAACGAATTTAGCCGGCGGCAGCGATTCCATGTGGGTGCGAATCGGCCAGTTCTGATCGTACATATCCAGCTCCGGCGTCACCGATGCCAGGTCGAGGTTGGCTTTCCAGTAGGCCTCGAGCGTCCCCACGTCGCGCCAGTAGGGTTCCGCCTCGGGGTCCGACTGTACGCAGGAGAGTGGGAAAGGATGTGCATAAGCCATGCCAGCTTCGGTTATCTTCGGAATGATGTCTTTGCCGAAGTCGTGGCTGGAGTTTTCATCGTTATCATCTTCCGCCAGCAGCTCATAAAGATAATCGGCATCAAAGACATAGATACCCATGCTGGCCAGCGATTTGCTGACATCGCTCGGCATGGCGGGCGGTACGGCAGGCTTTTCGACAAACTCAATGATCTTGTCGCTCTCATCAACCGCCATCACGCCGAAAGCGGATGCCTCTTCGATGGGCACCGGCATACAGGCCACGGTGCAGCGTGCCCCTTTTTCGACGTGATCGATAAGCATGCGCGAGTAGTCCTGCTTATAGATATGATCGCCGGCGAGGATCACCACGTACTCCGCCTTGTAGCGGCGAATAATATCGAGGTTCTGGGTCACCGCATCCGCGGTACCGCGGTACCAGTTTTCACCATGCACGCGCTGCTGCGCCGGCAGCAAATCGACGAACTCGTTCATCTCTTCGCTAAAGAACGACCAGCCGCGCTGGATATGCTGTACCAGCGTGTGCGATTGATACTGGGTGATAACGCCAATGCGGCGAATACCTGAGTTAATGCAGTTAGATAATGCGAAATCGATAATGCGAAACTTACCGCCAAAATGGACGGCCGGTTTTGCGCGCTTAATCGTTAAATCTTTCAGTCGGGTACCGCGACCACCCGCAAGAATCAACGCAACGGTTTTGATGGGCAGCTGACGCGCCAGCATCAACGGATCGTTCTTTTCTAGCCTAACCATGATTAACTCCTTTTTACATCCCAGCCTTCCTGCCCTTCCCGCCGCGTTGCCGCCGCGAAACTTACCGGAAGCCTCAGGGCTTACGACCTTTGAAATACGCACACTCCGTGCGCGGGCCCATGCCAGACATCCATGATGACCGGATTGCTCTCTCCGGCGAACGGAAGAACGGCGTGCCATTCCCCCGCGGGTAATTCCATATTGGTGACTTCTGGGGTGGCGTTCAGCGTTATCAGCCAGCGTTCGGATAGCTGGATCTGCAAACGCATCGCGCCATGCTGCCACTCATCAGCGCTCAGCGGCTGAGCGTGTTGATTGAGCCAGCGAACGCTGCCGTCTCCCTCCTGCCACCAGCGGTTGCCGGTTAAGGCGGGGATACGGCGGCGTAGATGAATAAGCGCCGCGGTGAACGCGGTCAGCCCGCGGTTCGCCTTGTCCCAGTCGAGCCAGGTCAGCGCGTTATCCTGACAGTACGCATTATTGTTGCCATGCTGGCTATGGCCGTGTTCATCACCCGCCAGCAGCATCGGCGTGCCCTGCGACAGCAGGAGCGTCACCAGCAGGGCGTGAACGCTGTCCCGCCGCCTTTCAATCACGTCGAGCGTAGCCTCTAAGCCCTCTATACCATGATTGCTGCTGTAGTTATTGTTAGTCCCATCGCGATTCTCTTCCCCGTTCGCCTCATTATGTTTCTGATTGAAACAGACGCAGTCGCGCAGGGTGAAACCATCATGGGCGGTAATCAGATTGACCGCCGCCGCAGGCTGCCGCCCGCTGTGCTGAAAGAGATCGCTGGAAGCGGCAAAGCGCTGGGCGAACTCTCCCAGCGAGGCGTTTTGCTGCAGCCAGAAACGGCGCGAAACATCGCGGAAATGGTCGTTCCACTCGGCAAACAGCGGCGGGAAATTGCCCACCTGATAGCCACCGGCGCCGATATCCCAGGGCTCAGCAATCAGCTTCACCTCTGCCAGCTGCGGATCGCGGCGGATCGCCTCAAACAGCGGCGCATCCTGACGAAACTCCGGCGTCCGTCCCATAACCGAAGCCAGATCGAAGCGGAAGCCGTCAACGTGACACTCATCCACCCAGAAACGCAGGCACTGGCGGGCGTACTCCACGACCCCAGGATGGCTGAGGTTGATGGTGTTCCCGCAGCCGGTCCAGTTATGGTAGTCGCCGTCTTCTCTTATCCAATAATAGCTACGGTTATCGATTCCGCGCAGGGAGAAGGTCGGTCCTTCAAGATCGATTTCAGCGCTGTGGTTCAGCACCACGTCGAGGATCACCTCGATGCCTGCGGCGTGAAGCGCCTTTATCGCGTCGCGAAATTCGTCGAGCGCACGCTCGGGCTCGCTGGCATAGCGCGGGTCGAGGGCGAAAATCGCCAGCGGGTTGTAGCCCCAGTAGTTGCTCAACCCCATCCGCTGCAGGCGCGGTTCGCTGGCAAACTGCGCCACCGGCATCAGCTCCAGCGCGGTAATACCCAGCGTGTTGAAATAGTCGATCATCAGCGGATGACCCAGCGCCCGGTAGGTGCCGCGAATCTCCTCAGGCAGCCCGGGATGCAGGTACGTCAGCCCTTTGACGTGGGCTTCATAAATGACCGTCTGACCCCAGGGCGTGCGCGGCGGCTTGTCGCCCAGCCAGTCGTAATGCAGGTCAACGACCCGCGACTTCGGCGCGGTTGCCGCGCTATCGCGGTTATCGGGCTGCCGGTCGCCGCCGTGAAGACGCTCATCGTCAGGCAGCGCGCCATCCACCCGGTGGCAGCAGGGATCGAGCAGCAGCTTCGCCGGGTTAAAGCGATGCCCCTGCTCGGGCTCCCACGGGCCGTGGACGCGATAGCCGTAGCGCAAACCCGGGCCAACGCCGGCCAGCCAGCCGTGCCAGACGTCGCCGCTGCGCGCGGGAAGATCAACACGTCGTTCGTTCCCCTGCTCATCGAACAGGCATAGCTCTACCCGCTCGGCATGGGCGGAAAAGAGGGTGAAGTTCACCCCCTTTCCGTCATAGCTTGCGCCCAGCGGAGCGGGCTTTCCTGGCAAGAGCGTCGTCATTCCGCCTCCCGTACCAGCCAGACGGTTGCCAGCGGCGGCAGGGTAATCGACAGCGAGTGCTCACGGCCGTGGCTGGCGATAGCCTCGCTTTCCACTACTCCGCCGTTGCCGGTATTGCTGCCGTGGTAGTGCATC